>DOMD01000179.1:9885-10380 GCA_003510525.1 Candidatus Omnitrophota bacterium | reverse complement strand
AAAGCCCATTCAAACAATTCACGATCACTTAAACTAAGTATCCGATATAAGCTGTTAATTAATTCCTTACTGCTATTCTTGTTTGCCAAAAGGCCATTAATCCTATCTTTTGTTAATTCACGATAGGCCGGGGCTGTAGCCCTGACAAACTCATCGTATTTTACGCACTTACGAATGAGTACCGCTAATCCAACCGAAAGAGGATAAGAGACAACTACAGAATAGTCGCTACCCACAACTTCTAAACCCCATAAACATACCCGAATCCTCTTTGAACCTACTCTTACCCCATAGAATTTGCCGGAAGGGGCTAAATATTGCGACCCTTTCAGAATCTCGCCTATAAGTAAAATTTCCTCATATCCTGCCTTATCTTTTTCTCCGATTCGTTCAATTTTTAAAATAGGCGCCTTTAGTTCTTCAGCTACTTTTCCCGCTAAAACCTCCAGGTGAGGCTTATCGCAGAAAACACCAATGATTCTTGATGAAATACCA
>DOMD01000179.1:0-9876 GCA_003510525.1 Candidatus Omnitrophota bacterium | reverse complement strand
CTAATGATTATGGGCACAGAGATATGAGGATTTGACATTTTCTTGGCAATGGTTTTTATTAATTTTGTTGATTCTACATACAGCTTATGTAAAAAGTTTTCCCATGAAGAATCAGGGCGCTGTCCCCTATTTTCAGTCCCTATTATTTCAAAATTATTCTCCAGGGGTGAACTCCCCTTTTCCTTTCTATTATCATTTATAATTAAATTTAATTCTTTAGGCGTAAGCATATCCACACCTGATTCTGGAGGAAGGAGTAAATCTATGCCTTCCCAGGTAATATTGCTTCTTCCTGTTTCTTGCAAATAGCTCGCCATCAATTTAATAATAAAATTTCTAAAAGTTACATCGGGTTGTTCACGCGCCAGATGAACAGTTAATTTATAAAATTTGTTCCAATCAATCGAGTCGCTTTTCTCTTGAAACCCCTCTATAATCCATAACAATTGGGCTCTGGCCTTCAGAGCTATTCCGGTAATAACCAGTGGGTTGCTTTTGTTTCCGGCATGGACAAGGGAATCCAGGGCTTGCAGGTGTTTCCGTAAAGCATCATGCCGGTTTCTCAAATGATGAATAGTAATATCTCCTGCTTCCGCTGCAAATTCATTAATGAGAGGATTAATAGCGTAAGAAAGAAAATTATGCGTTACCTCGTGACCCAATATTCCGATAAAATAATCGGAATGTCGGGCTCTTACAGACTGCTTATCTATACCTATATGGTAATCGGCATCATGTGTCTGCCATGAATCAAAATCTCTAAATTGAGGGTAAAGAAGAAATTTACCCGTTAAATTCGTATACTCTTCTTGCGTTAAGAAAGAAAAGGTTTCCTGAAACATGGCCAGGACCGCTAAAACAGATATTCGCAAAGTCTCTTCAGCTTGAGGAGAGGCCAAAATTGTTTCCATTAATGGAGGCAGAGCATTTAATATCTCTTGTGCTTCTTCTGAAGGCTGCTGATTAAGCCTGCCTTTGATATCAAAAAGAAAGGGATGCTCTTTCCTGATTTTCTGAACAATGTCCTCTATGCGGCCATCCTTCATGTCAAACCTAATATGTTTTAATATTGTTTCCAAAGTGTACGGATTGTTTAGAAGATCATCGACAAATTCATCTTTTCCGCGCAGGACAATTAATTCCTTAAACCTTTTTTCTCCGATCGCGTGAAGATGACTAAATATGTTGCCAAAGGTATAAGAATTTTCTTTAAAAAGTTTCTTAACCTCATCCTCTCCGAGATATTTCGCCCAACTCTTGAACTCTGCGACCCCCATCCTGGAAACAGCTTCTAAAGCATTATCAAACGCGTAGGCCGCGTTGAGAGAAAATGAATTATGATCGCCGACGAAAGCCTCCCCCGCCCGGGCCTTCTCTATAAAATCGATAAATTCCTGGAATTCATCCAGGCCCATCTCTGAAATGGTCCGCATAACGTTGGAAGCCCAGATGGAATTTATATGAAAAGCTCTTTTCAGGACACCCTCAGGCAGGATTGCATCAACCTCATGGTATAACCTGCGGAATTGTTCAGCCCCCAAACGAGCAATCATTTCGATTGGATGCATAAACCGGGATATGCTTCTTTTAAATTGATTAACCATCTCCTCCTTTTCCCAAAACAAGGCCAGCTCTTGAGCATACGACAGGAAATCATCAGGGTTAATCTTTGCCGGAATTTTAAGCAACGCAACGACCGTCTCGGAAATATCTCCATCCTGGTCCAGCAACTTATTTAGAACAACCTCTTTCCCCGCGCTATCACTGAATACCTTTAAAGATACCTGAAGATTTATCTGCCTTAGATTAATCCCATGAGAAAACTTGGCTTGATAAAAGCCACGAACCATCTCCAGAAACCAATAAGCCTTAAAATTTTTCTCAAACCGATCTTTTGTGACGAAGTCTCTTATTGTATTTATATGCTGTTTAAACTGTTCCAAATCCGTATCCAGGCGGTCAAGATGTCCAATAATTGTTGCGAAACTCAGAGATTCATTTCTAAGCAGAGACACTGTCTTTTCCTTTCCTCCGGCAAGGTCCGATAACAAGTTAAGAATGCGTTCAAATTTCTTGAGGCCTGCCCTTTGTATGTGCAAAAGCAGATAGCTGATTTCAACCTTATTGCCGTCCAGAATTTGAGTTAGGTTACTTTCTAATATTTTGTCCAGCTTTTCCCGTCTTCCCGGAATCTTCCAATAATATTCGTTGTATTTTAGCGCTTTCTCAAATTCTTCGGAACTCAATCTTAGTTCCTGCTCCATTGATAACGGTTTCTTACCGATCCTGAAATCCCCCTGAAAACCTGTGATCGCGGACAAGGCAAGAAACATTCTGAAAATGATGTTTCTTGCTGTCGTCCCGATACTCGATGCGGAAAACGGGGATAGCGGCAATTTTCTATCCTGTTGCCCTAACAAGCTGCTGCCGGATAAATACACTTGTTTATTTTGTTCCGGAATTATTGTTTTCTTCCCCGCGCTTTTCCAAAAAATTTGGTTTTGCGAAATAGGGGACGCTGTCTTAAATGGAGGGAATTTAAGCGTTTTTTTGTCATGCTCTAACTGAACACCGGAAGAACATGGCTGCCCGGGCATTGCCTGTCCTTCAGGCCCGTCGATTGGATCAATCGAATTCTTCTTCCGCGATCTGGCCTTCCTTAAACCCTGACGCATCTTGGCCAGCCGTTCGTCTTTTATTTCTCTTAAAACATTTTGCCTCATTTGACGAATCTTCTGTCCGTCAACGATCTCTTCTTTTTCAATCTTATCCTGAATAAGTGTTATTATGCGCCTGACAAAATAACGCCGCTGGTCTTCTGTGTCTCTCTCAACGATTCCATCTCCCAAAATCCATCTCATCAGTGAATGGTCAAGTGAGCATAATTTTTCATTATTCAACTGTTCGGATAAATTTATTAATTTATTTTTAAAAAACTCTTTATCTGTTATCAAAACCTGCATCCAGTCAAAGAAATGTAAGAACGAGATCCCTTCTATCTGCGTTAATATCTTTTCCCAGTCTGGCTTCTTTTGAATAAGAGCAAGCAAGGTAGTCTGAACTTTGAAAAGCAGATTGATATCTGACTTGGAGCTGACCTTTTTGTCAACAAAACGCAATACCTCGAAATATTTAAAGCGGACATCCATACCTCGAAAATGCGCGGCCATTTCTCTATTGATGTCTGCCCGGGAAAACTTAAAACCAGCCAAATCCATCGCATATTCAGATTCAACAGCTTTAAGAAACTCCTTAAAGGCTTCGTGTTCCTTTAAGAAATGAACGACCTGTTCAAAGCTGCAATACCCCTTATCTTCTCCTTTGAGCAGCCTTTCAATGTCAAAATGTTCCCCCTCAACAACCTGATTCATCCAGCCTATGGCGCTTAAAACAAAAAGTTTTGTCTCTTTTAGCCCATTAAATCCGAATTCTGTTTGAACCTGAATCCAGGTTAATTTCTTTGGTTGTCCTTCCTGTTTTCTCAAGGGAAGCTTAAAAATATATTTTACAAACGCGTAGGCCCGCTCCGGGATTAAAATTTCCCATGGGTATTTGCTCCGCGCGTCCAAGGATTTCCTCAAAATGGGCATAATCTGTTCATCCGTTATTTTCTCGATATCCAGTTTCTTTAATGCCGCCTGCTGAGCTTCCCCCAATTTCTCAAATCTTTGTTGTAACAGCCTTTCCTCCACTTCCAGTTGAACCATAATTTTTCGATTGCCGGACCAACGATATTTCCCCTTGCCTGTTCGCTGAATATTCGCGCTTGAAGAACTTTTCCCGCTTTTTAACCCAATCCTCTTAAAGGCAGGGGACCCTTCTATTTTCCCGCCTTGTCCCAGCGGGCTGCTGCCCAAGAAATCAGTCTTTCCTTCTTCGCTTACGCCATGAAGCCAAGGTATCTTTAAATATCTTATGCCTTCATCTTCTCTATCTCTAAAATCACGAAACAATGAAATGTAAACGCCTTTCCGCCGCACAAGTGTAGTACAAAATAGGTCCTGATCTTTCCTCTCTGCTTGTCGGGTGTACACCGGCAAAACATTAATTCCTCTTTTCAAAGCTTCGTTTTCAACATCTTTTATGGTAATTTTCTCCGGGATTCCTTCCAGACGGCTATCTAACGCTAACGCGATTTGCGCGTTTTTAAATTTATTGGCGCTGTTACATATAAAATCTAAAAACCACAGATATTGCTCGTATACTGGCGTTGCCTTTTGATATCTATACGAATACGGCCTTAAATGCGCGTGGCCAATAACAATTGCGTCTCCTCTTTGGGCAGTAAATGAGCAAGATTGGCATTGATTATGATATGGCGAGTAAATAGCCGCGCGCTGCCCTTTACGCAACTCAGCATATATGAATTCTCCTGGGTTTACTTCTATAACCAATTCAGAATTTATCTTCTTAGAAAAAATAAAATATTTCTGTTCATTGCTTAAAAAATCACCTCTTATTGCGGCAACTAATCTAAACTTCCTAATCATGATTTTTGAATCATCGGGAACTCCTCTTGCCTCTTTTTGGCGAATCATAGTTAACTTTCTTTGAATACTACCAAGCTCCTGGTTTGAAATAATCTGCCACTCCCCTCCCCCCTCCACCGAGCTACTGGCATCCTGCGCATACGGGACCTCTCCCCGGTACACAAAGCCATTTTCCTGCCTGCAGTCAAGGCTTAACACATCTGCCTCATTAAGTAATTTTCCCCCTAACTTCCAGTTATGCGCGGCTATATCAAAAGCTAATCCCTCAACTCCCACAATCGCGGGGATTTTGTCAGTCCTGGCTATGGAGGCTCCGTGGGAACTGATGCCGCCTTTTTCTGTGAGCATTGCCCCCAGGCCCTTGCCGATAATACGCCCCGCATCCGCGGCCACAGGATAATGCATCACTAAAATTGCCCCATCAAGCCCTTGAGCTTTGGCCTTATCGCCTATTTTATCTATTCTTTCCAAGGCAAACACCGCCATTCCGCGATACCCCCCGCCGTAAACGCCCCTCCCCTTAGCGGCAACAGAATAGCCCTGGGCTGCTAATCCCTTCCACGCTTGAGCCCTTACAACAGCTACTCTTGAAATCTGCAATACCCATAATCTTAGGTTTTCTATAGTAAACTCTATCTCAAGGTTGATGCCATACGTTAAGCGAACCTTTCTGCCTATCTTTGAAAGTTGCCGATATATTTCAGGCGCCCTTTCTCTTAACAAGCTTATATCTTCGGGAATTATGAGACCGTCGGCAATATCGCTTCCCTGCGCGTTAGAACTATACTCTCCGGTTATGTTCCCTTCCCAATCCTCGGTAAGCACTACTCCGGCCCCGGAATTCGCGTTAAAATTGCCATATACCATAGGCTGTACCGTAACCGGAGTATAAAAGCCGTCCGATATGCCATGCATTTTACGGTATTGGCGCGCGTCATCTCTATCCCAGGATTCCAAAACTATCTTTATTGACTTGCTTAACTGCCGATAAGGATCGCGCAAGTCTTCTTTAAATTCAGACGGCGGCCTATTCATCCTCTTTAATTCACTTATAATAATACTCTTGAATCTAAGACAAAGCTCCCGTAACTGAACAACATTCATTAAGCTTCTGTCCTTGACACCAATCTCATTTTCGTATTCTAAAATAACGTCATTAAAAACATCATTAGAAATACCATACACATATTCGCCGTATGATTCTAAAAACCTTGAGTGCGTATCATAGGTAAACCCTTTATGGAACATCTCAAGTAAAGCCTCCGCGGCTTCCTCCGTCGAACCAACATTTAATATGGTAAGTAAAATCCCCGGCATCTTCAATATCGAGCCGCTTCTTACCGATACAAGCAGAGGGACTATTCCTTGCTTAATCTCATCGACGGCAGGATTAAATTTAAAAATCTTTCTTTTTCCCGTTACCTTCATTTGTCTCCGTGTCCAATTTTCCTCAAGAAACCGCATATTTTCTCTGACCATTTTTTCAAAATCCTGAGGGTACCTCTGATGCAGCTTATAGCGCGAAACGGAAATAGGGATTTCAAATCCGCTAGGTACGGGGATTCCCATACTATTCATTACCAAAAGATGACCGCCTTTACCGCCAAAATCCTCCTGCAGCCGATGCTCATTTTCTAAAACAAACTGACTATCCGCGTAATCGATATGCACGAAATTTGGAAGATACGAAAAAAGCTTAGGAGCTCCAAAGATATATCCGTCTGCTTCTTTTTCAAGCACCGCGTTGACTACTTGATAGAGGCGTTCGATAACCTGTAATGCCCTATCATAGCTTACAATACTTCTACGATAATCGGCTTTTACCTTTTCTCTGTGCTCATCGTTTATCATAAGGCGGCGCGCCACATCGGATTCAACAACTGCGGTTTTATTCAATTCATCAAGGATATCCGTTAAATTTTTTATAAGCTGTTCTACTATATTCTTAAGTTCGGAATACTTTCTATCAGAGGCATCTATTATTTTTGAAAGCATAAGGATATGCTTGCCTGCCCAGCCGGAATAAACGATATTTTCTACAAGTAGCTTAATTAAAACAAGAATAGCGCTGAAATTAGCTTTCGGCTTGCCGAACACATCATCAGAACAATGCCCCGCCAACTGCCCCAGGATATTTTCGAGGGCAAGATCCATATATATAAGCTTTAGCCGCGCCTGCGGCATGGTTTTAATAAGGCCATAAATATTTTTTCTCATCAAGGTAATGATTTCAATTGCCCACAGATGATTTCTTTTTTCAATCATCTTCTTTAATGAAACAATATACCTGCATAATTCATTTTGCGCGGCGCTTGCTTCATGTTCCCATGAAGCAAGCATAGCAAGCATATTTTCGTATCCCTGATTCCCGTATAAAAGCTCAAGGCTATTTTCTAATAATAGAATACTGTTATATATATCTTTCCCTTTTCCATCTATTCTGTCTTGAAGATATTTCCGGACTAATCTCGCCGCCTCCCGGTCATTCGGCTTTGGAGCGGCAAAGGGAATTTTTCTATCGGCGGCAAGGAATTCTTTATACTCCGTTACGTGCTCGTATACCGCCTTATTCAGCCACGTATGCGCTTCACGGCGGATGTCATGCGCGATTGACTCTGTTTCTCCTCCCACCAGCCAATCGAGCCTCTCCGCCTCATTGACTATTTCAAAAATATTTATTCCCTGATGCGGCAATGCGGAGATTACCGTTCTTATCCTGCCGTAATACTTATAAAAGTATTTTTTACTTACTAAGTTACTCAGCGAAGCATCTATCTCCGATAACATCTCTCCTATATTACCGCCGCCCTTAATAAATTTAACCCGTGTAAGAAGCCTTAGCCTCATCAAGAACGGCATCGCGTCCTTTAATTCTAACTGCGCGGCTTGACTAAATACCCCCGCGATATCATCCCATCCCAGAGAGATTCTCTCCTCAAGCGCATTGAGTTCATCGGCAATCGCGGAGCTGCTCCCATTGCCCCTCTTAGATGAATCATCGCGCGAGAGAAACAATAACAATCCTATTTTCCCGCCTTGTCCCCCCAGCGGGCTGCTGGAATTACAAGCTTCAAGCTTTTTCCATAAATCATTAATCATGGTGCGCAATTGGGGAATCTTGTACTCTTGTATATCTACTTCTAAGGTGAGCGGTACCTTATCTTTCACCACATGGTGTATACATTGATCAAATATAGGCAGACCTTCCGGCGTAGGAAATCTATGCTGGTCCACCTCTATTAGATTTCCTTTTCCCGCGCAACCAAATCCCTTATTTTCATGAAAATGAATGGTACTAAATCTCTTTCCCTCCTCTTTAGCAAACTTATAGAGAGTATTCAAATTCAAAGAGCCGCGCGTTAAAAGGCTATGCCCTGAATCAAAGGTTATTTGTATATGCTTTTTGGTATTAACAAGCATACGCTTAAAATGCTCTATTTGATTACCTAGAAACCAGTAATCATTTAATGAATCAGGAAGATTTTCTACTCCAATCTTTATGCCCCAGTTTTCTTTCTCAATAGTATCGTCAAGCCGCCTCAATAATGTATTGGCATTAGAAAGCAATGCATCTGGGTCTATCTTTTCTTTTACGTCTACACGTTTTCCTGAAGGAGGATGAAGCGTAAAAATCAATTCCTTGGATAAGGAAAACTTCTTTCTCATTAATTCCCAACACTTAAGATACCTTACAATGCGATCGTGGTCTTCTAAGCTTCCGATGGATATTTCTCTATCCTCGCCATCAAACCTAAACGGGAAATGTGCTTGTAAAGCTAATTGTTTTTTATCTATAAATTCTTTAAGCTTAATAAAATTATCTTCTATTCCCTCAAAACCATTACCCTTAGGAATCACAAACCTTTCACCCTGAGGAAATTGATTAAGCTCAATCATAGTAATAGGCAATTCTTCCAAAATAAGAGTGTCGGCAAAAGACTTACAACGTATCCCCACAACAACACCCTTCTCCCCCAGCGGGCTGCCTGCCTTGCCGTCAGGCGAACTGCTGGGCGGAGATTCCTTAAAGGTCTCTCTTAACCAAGCCGTAATCTTTTCCACCGCAGAATTAATATGCTCTATGAATAGCATATGCCCGGCATTTGGCAGAATGCAAAATTCTCTCTTACACTTATCACTTAGTCTGTCATCAATCTTTTGCATGCAATCTATAGGAATAACCCTGTCCTTATCTCCGGATATAAACATAATCGGTATTCCAATCAAGGAAATATCTTTCGGTTTAGCTGTAATTAATGATTTAATGGCTCTACTGCTGTATTTATGAACAATCAAATCATCCTCCCCTGCCCCTTCTAATAAATTCTTATTCTCAAATATCTTCTTAGGGTCAATAAACCAAGATACCTGTAATCGCAACTGCGGGAAGATTTTAGCCAACGGCATAATGAATATGGAAACTATTTTAGACAAAGCGGGAAATCGTGATATCTTCAGACTATCCTCATTAAGGATACAGGCATTATGCCAGACAGCGCCACGTATCCTTGGATCTGCGGCCGCAGAATACAGGGCCAATACCCCTCCCAGACTGGTTCCAAGAAGGACTATCCTGTCATTAAATTGATTAATAGCGTAGTCAACTATTTTATTTGTGTCTTTCACCAATTCTTCAAAGGTAAAATCTCCTTTTCTGCCTTCGCTGTGCCCATGTCCCCGATAATCAACGCCGATCACATTATAACCGGCTTCCTGAAGCCGAAAAAGGATCTTGGAATAAAATCCGCTATAGACCATACTTCCAGGCAGAAAAATAATCACCGGGGCGTCTTTATGGCTTTCATAAATATCTAAATTTAGCATTACAGATTCGCTGACATCCAAGCGGCGCGACCATCTTTCTACTGCCCCCAGCGGCGAGCTGGAGCGGGAGGTCCTAATATAGTTACGCATGTCATCATAGTTCATAAACCATCTGATACTGGCAACGTTTTGAATATCAGGGTTATTGATTCTCTTTAATAAAACTCCATCAAGATAAATCTCATAATTAGTCCCTTTTCTATCAAGGTAATCGATATACGTCGCCCCCCCCGCAGCAAAAGCAACTCGTTCCCCTCGAGCAAACTCAAGCTTTCGTCTCTCTTCTAATTCTGTATTCCTTTCAGATACATCATATAAAAGGTCCAGAGCCAACAAAATCTCAACCTGAATATGATTAAGATTGTTTGCTACGAATGCGACTGCAACGGAAAGAAAACTTTGTCCCAGGCAATAACTTAAATGCCCCCCTGCATAGATAATCCTTAGTTCATTTTGATGGTCTGCTGGCGCTACGAAAAATTTATTTTGCCGCGGCCCTTTAAATAATCCTAATACTTGCAGTTCTTTCTCAATAAGCTCAAGTTTCCTAATATGCCCCATT
>DOMD01000146.1 GCA_003510525.1 Candidatus Omnitrophota bacterium | reverse complement strand
TGATGCTGTGGGAGTCCCAGAACCTGCGTTCTTCTTCAAGGCTTTTAAATTTAGGAATTTTATTTTTCATAGTCTTTCACCTCTTTCGGTAAAACCTTCGTTCGGATTCGGACATCGCCCGGGCGGTAATTATTTTACAATCAGAGTTGATAAAAGTCAAAGTAAATGCCACGCGGCAAAAGCCGCCAGCCCGCTGAGGGAAAATTTGTTTTTGACAGCGCGAGGGATAAAATTAAGATTTCAAGCGCTGTCCGGAGCTAATGGACATACGCATCTTTTTGATATTACTAATAAGGGATTAATCCGCGGCAGGCCATTTAAGATGTTTGCCGCATTGAGTCTTTTCTTTATTATTATAGTAAGCCCTGTTTTTGCCGCAGTAGAGCCTGCTCAATCCAAAAATCATTTAAACTCACCTTCCGGTCGTCCTTCATTTAAGATAGAAATTCCCAGTCAAGCGAGTGAAGAAGATCGTGACTATATAACCCATAAATGTAAGAGTGTTTCCGAGGCAACGGCATATTTACGGAAGTTCTATGCGAACTTTGCTATACAATTTAAGGATGGGCGTTTGAGTGTTGTTATATTAGAAGAAGGAAGTTATGAAGGAAGTTATGACGATCAAATAGCAGAAGCCCACTGGATAAAGTTGGGTGAAATAGCAGGCCTGATAGCGCATTCGCCATGGCTTGCTCTGAATGTTTTACAAAATGCTCCGTGTGATAAAAGTGATGAAGAGTATATATCGCTATGGCGGTTGTTAATGAAATATCCGGATTCGGTTGTCGCTTTATTGGATGAGGATTTTTCGCGCGCGGCCGATTTGATTATTTATAAATGTATAAACGAGGACAATCCTTGGGAGAAAATATTTAATACCGCAGGTTTCATCGTAATTTTGAATAATTATAGCGTAACGCACGCCAACGCGTTAATTAAGGAGTTAGGAAAGTTACCGAGGGAGGATTTATTGCGTTATTTAAAGGTTTTAAAGGAAGAGATACTCAATAATAGCAAGTATTCTAATGTGAAGCGGATAGAAAGAACCGTGCGGCGCATGCTTAAAGATGCCGGCGGCAGCAGCCCGCTGGGGGTGGATGATAGAATTATTGTGGTGGAATATGGGGATGGCACGGCGCGTAAGTTTAAGTATGAAAAATACTCTAAGAAACTTTTTAAGATTATTGCTGAAGGCAATAATTGTCGCGTCCGCATAGAAAAGGACAGGCTTGATAAACGGGGGAATTTGGTATTCAAGAGCAAACAAATAGTACAATTCGGCAATCATCCGTATAGCCTTGTTTCTTATGAGATTATCCTGGGTAAGGTGGACAAAAATACCATTATACTTTATGAGGAAAACGGGGAGCCGCGCAAGAATTTAAGGAGGACCGTAGATTTGAAAACCGGATTGCTTAAAGGACATTTGCCGGCTCATGTAGTTATGGGTTTGTTTAAATCCCTTGATAATGTAAGAATAGAAGGCAATCGATTGAATTGTCAAGGTGAGCTACGTATTGGAGAAACTAAATCGGTCATTTCATTCCGTCATTATTCTTATTATCCAATTAGCTATGAAATTCACAACGGGAAGGTGGATCCGGCTACTGTTATAATTTATGGTGAAAAAGGAAGGCCTGGCATAAGTTTGAGAAGAATTGTAGATTTGAGAACCGGATTGCTCAAGGGGCATTTGCCGGGTGAGGTTTTTAATAATTTATTAAAAAAATTGGATAATGTCCGTATCGAAAGGGATCAATTAAATTCTAAAGGCATGTTAAGTATCGGAGGAAAAGGTTTGGTTACCTTTAGGCGTTATCCTTGGCATAGAGTTGACTATGAAATCCACCGCGGGAAAGTAGACCTAAGTTCAATCCGGGTCCTTAATAAAAAAAATATGTCAACTAAAGGTCTAAGGAAAATAGTTGACCTAAACACGGGGAAGACAAAAGGAAGCCTTCTTGAAGCTATATCAAAAAAGTATCTTGGGGACTTGGGTGATGTTCGTATTGAAGGAGATAATTTGAATGACTATGGAGTATTGGAAATCGCTGGGATAACGATTCGTTTTTCGAATTATCCGGATCATCCCGTTAGTTATGAAATTGTGAAAGGCGGGGTTGTTTCTGTAGATATTTTAAATGATAAAGGAGGTGTTATTCATCAGGAGATTCTCAAGGTATGCAGAGATTGTCGGGGGAAGGTTACGGATTTTTATAGAGGACATTGGAATCTTTTGCCCAAGCGGGTGTGGGACAATATAGAAAATATATCTGAAATTGAGGGGTATTTTGTGGAGAAGGGGAATTATCTTATACTTGGGAGAGGAGAGAGAAATCTTGTCTATAATTTTACCCGGTGGGGAGATTTTGAGCGCAGGCCGGTGAGGATACTTTTTAAAGATAGAAAACGCTTGGGAAATCTTCCTGATAAATTCATTTTTGCCACATTTGAGAGTAAGGATGAATTTATTGTTTTGGCTTCTGAAGCTTTTTGTGAGCCGGCGGCAATGCTTTTCTCTCAGTCCGCCTGGCAATTCGGGGGTGAAGATGAAAAAGAGATGGTAAGGGTCTCTCCTTACGATACGGAGGAAGAAGTCCTAAAGAGAGAATTGAGAATGTTAGTGCGTCAAGCAATTGCCGCGCTGCCTCAAAGAGAACAAAAACTTGCTGAAGATATCTTAGACGCGCTGAATTATATGCGAGAAGAGAATGTCCAAGAGTATTCTTTATGGAAAGAAATTTCCAAAAAATTAGCTGTCGGTGAAACGGAAGTAATAAAGATATTTAGTTTTCTCGCGGAAATCATGAAACAAAAGAAACAAGCGTATTTGCCCGGCAGCAGCCCGCTGTCCTCGTTTTCATCTTTGCCCGGGGCGTCTTCATCTTTAGACAAAGAGGTGAGTTTCTTTGATGATTTGGGCCGGATAAGTTTTAAGGTTGAAATCCAGCCGGGAAAAATAAGCCTTATTAAGGCGGCTGTAGAGCGGATTCTTGAAGCTATGCCTAAGAATATTATTGAGGATTTCAGGCTCCATCTCTTACGCGGAGAAATCGCGTTTAAGGTGATTTATGAGAATTCTTTGGTCCAAAGCAGATTAGTCAAGGACAGCGCGGGAATATGCCTATGCGTAGGCAGGGATGTCCTGCCCAAGAGATCGGATAATCTTGATATGGTGTTACTCTGGGATTTATTATCCGAAGGCATTTGTTCCTTGATGCTGAATGATTATGACGAGCTTAAAAAGGCATCCCGGATCAATGAAAACGCCTATTTTAAGATAGAGCTGATTAACAATGAAAGAAGGGGTCAGGCCTTGAAATGTGAAAAGCCAGGGGAAGCGCCGGATTCCAATGTGGGTTTGGATTTGGGTAAACCGCGCTCTTCATCGCCGGCTTCCAGCCCCAAGAAACAACCTTGTTTTAATAACAGTCCGCTTGAGATAAAGAGCCTGGCTGAATTAGTTGAAGGCAAAAATAAACCGTGGATTAGTTTCTCTGGAGGCGTGATAACATCTTTTCAACCGGATAATCTGTTTATCGCCTTAGATAAAGGAGAGGTTTTAGGGCTTATTGACATGAAGATTTACGAGGGAAAGGCAGTTGTGGAGTGTTTTAGAATTTTTGGCGCGAGGCTGGTCTGGGAAACAGCAAGAGAGCTATATAAAGCCGCGCGTAATAAGTGCTCGCAAACTTCCGCGCGCGTAATGATATCCAAATTTTATTCCAATGACGCGGAGCATAAATTGTGGGAGGGATTGATTAAAACCGGAGTTTTGCCGGCGGATATTAAGCTCAATGAAGAAAATAATGCCTGCAGGCTGGAGATTGGCATGTTAAAAGTGGACATCAATACTTCTGCCAGCCCGTTAGTTAAAAATTATTTTAACGGCATCTTTTCGCTGGCTAGAAAATTTGTGTATGAAGAAGATTTATCTTTTGGCGGTGAATTCTTCCCAGGCGCGGAAGATGGGGACAGCGCCCATTTATTTAAAGGCGCGGTCTCTTTATCGATGAAGAATAAAGGGTTTGATGTAGAAAAAGAAACGCCCAAACCCTCCAACAGCCCAGCGAAAGAGGAAAAAATTGTCGCTGTCCCTATTTTTGTCCCTATTTTCGAGGTCATCAGTATTGAGCGGATGAAAGAATTGAGTCATATCGCTGAAAAGCTCACGCAAGCCCTGGGCTATGCAAATATTAAGTGTATCCTTGATAATGTTATATCATGGATTGCGCGGACGAATGATATGTTTGATGCCGTCATTGTGGCGGCTATGGCTGAAGAAAACGATGTGTATGAATTCTTAGGAAAACTGAAGGTGGGCGGCCGCATGATTGTTCCTCTGAGGGCTAAAGGTAATTTGGGAGTTTTGATGTTATATATCAAGCAGAGTGAAAAGCAATTCTCACAGTATGAAATCATGAAAGTCGCTTATGTGCCGCTGGTAAAAGATAAAGCTTCTTCGCCGCTTATTATAGAAGCGGATTATCAGATGGTAAAAGGCATAATAAGAGAAGGTGTTTTAAAAGACGGTTTAAAAATGATTATGGATAACGAAAGCATGAATAGCATTGCTATTCTCTGGCAAAAATGTTTTAGAAATAGGTTAAATAAAATTTTTGGAGTTAGGTTATGCGCGGTCTATCTTAATCAGGAATTTGCTCAACCTCAAAACCAAGACGTTCAGGAGAGGATGTTTACTAAGAAGGCATTTCAATATTTAAGCGATAGACATAAACAGCGTTTTGAAAGAGTAGTTGTGGTAAGCGAAGACGCGGTCAATTCAACGAAGAGGCATGAAATACTCCATGATGTTTCCCATTTCTTACTGAAGGAAAATAAAAATACTGTAGATTCTTTGGTGGAGGGTATAGCTGCTCATTTTGGGAACGACGGACGGTATGTGTCCGCTTTTAGAGATATTTCAAAATACCTGGGTGAATTTCACTATTACTATAATTCTGATAGCGAAAGACAACAGCTCGCTTATAAGATGCTCTCTGAATTTATTAGTTATTTTTTCTCAGAAATGTTTTTAGAAATAACGGATAAACGTTGGATAGAAGAATATTGGTATATATACAATAATACTCCCGAGGAAGTAAAAAATCTATTTGTTGCTCTTGGCTTTATCTGGCCTCCCGCTTACGCCGCCTCACCGCTATCCCACTCCAGCTCGCCGGTGGAGAGAGATTTTGGAATTGAAAAACTATTAGCATCTTTGAAGAGTAATGATCCAGAAAGAGTGCTTATAAGTTTGTCTCGATTGCCTATAGATCTAAAGTTAAACGGCACAGATACTCGGCGCATAGATGAGGTTGGTGGTATTCCTATATTATTAAATTGCATGGTGAGTTCTCGGGTGGCTTATAGAATCCTAGTTCAGATGGCTCATTATAATGAGAATTTAACTATGAAGATAGTGCGAGGAGTTATTGAAAAGAGCAAGGCCGACGATAAGATTCTTTTTTCAGATTTAATGTGGCCTGACAGAGAGAGGAGCGATATCCTTGGGCTTTTTGAATGTTTTATGCCTTATCTTTTGGTTGCTATTGCCGAGCACTCAGATGACTTAGCCTTTCTGGTTGCAGATACGCTGCGTTCTGCTTTAGATACTGAAGATAACAAAGGCCACGTAAGAAATATAATCCATTTATTTTATATTTTGAGTAAAGAGTTAAAAAAGGAATCAAAACGGCGGAATATAATTATAAATGCTTTTCCTAAGCCTAATCTGATAGCGACTCTGCCTTCAACACGGCAAGGAAAGGAAGGGGTCCTCCTGGTTATTTTAGACGAATTTGACTTTGATAGGAAAGGAGAAAAACGCGATACTCATGGTGAAAAGGTGTATTCCCTTATCCTAAGCCAGATTTTTGGCCAGGCTGAAATTCCAAAATTGGAGAAAACAATAACTATCGGTAGGCTTAAGATTATGCTTATCTCAGATGAAGAGAGGGATTTTAATTTACAAACTATACGGAATGATAACCCTGACAGGGTTATCATTGTTAATCTTTCTTTGGGGGGCAGGAATGATGTTATTTATACCTATAATTCCTTTGGAGTGAAAGACTTGGATTTAATAGGGGTTACCACTAAGATGGTTTCTTCTTTAGGAAAAGAAAACGTTATTTTTGTAACATCCGCAGGAAACGATGGAGCGGTAAGATTTTACTTTGATAAATTTGACAATGTGTTAGTTGTCGCTGCCGCAGAAGATAGGGGCGGATATTATCAGGCATCGGAATACACAAGTTATGGCCCAAATGTAGATTTCTCAGCACCGAGAGTAGCTCTCAACGGCTTAGCAGAAGGAACTTCTTTTTCCTGTAATGTCGTAACAGGCCGATTAATAAAACTATTACTTGACCAACCGTNNCGCCGAAGGACATCATTACCCAGTTAGAGCAGGAGGCAGTTCCTTTTGATGATAGAGAGCCGTTGAAGGAATTTTTAGGAAAGGGTGTTATTGTTAGTGCAATAAACTCTTTAGTCTCCAGCTCGCCAGTGGAGATAAGGGTGTTAGTTGACCGGCTTAGTGAATGGGTGGCTAAGAATTGGTGGGCATATCCCCGGGGCCGGAAAGCCCAGCTTTGGCCATCATTTACTTATGCGGATAAAAAAATAGGAATCGAAGGATTTGAGTTTGTTTGTGAATCGACACAAAAGGACTGGGCTGCGGGCCAACAGACATCTTGGACTTCTGGAAGGTATGTGTCGTTTGCGGAGGCAACAGACAATACTCCGTATAAAATCACAAAACATTATAAGATTGGAACAAATCTTAATGTTATTGCTTTTATGAAAAAGCTCGAAGAAGATTTTATGTCTTTATCGGAAAACCTATTCAATCCTGGGTCTGAAAGTGANNGAGGCCTGCAGCCCGCTGGAGGATTATTTTTTTATGCGGTATTTATTGCGGTCCACAATGATGAGCGATTCTTTTATTTCCGATGATTTGAGTTCTTTGAGCAAAGATAGGAGTATTCTATGGACATCGTCTATAGCCTCAGGCGTGTCTAAACGCGGCCTTAATACGATTATGCCGGGATGGGAACCTA
>DOMD01000220.1:7353-8205 GCA_003510525.1 Candidatus Omnitrophota bacterium | reverse complement strand
AATGGATTGATAATAAAATAAGGAGAAAAAGACTATGAATAAAAAATGTTCCGCATGTCATAGCGAAACTATTTCTAAGAATATCACCTATACGCAATGGTATCAAGGTGAATTGATTGCGGTCGAGAATGTGCCTGCAGATGTATGCCAAAATTGCGGCGAAGAATATTTTTCCCCAGATATCGTTGATAAGATTCAGAAGGTAATAGAGCTGCATCGTTCCTCCAGAACCATCCAAGTGCCTGTATTTCAACTTTCTTAAATTCGTATTTGATGTTGGCGATAATGAAAAGGGAGCCGCAGGGGGAATCGGGGGACACAACACTAATTATCTGACGAGAAAAGGGGACGATTCTATTTCTCAACCTAGCGCACATAAGGGCTGAACAGTGTTCAGCCCTTATGTCTTTTAATAAGGCAAAACAAAGAAAGCGNNCCCTCCCTTGTTTTGGCTTGCAATATTACTGAATTATATTAAAATATGTCTTATGGATATTCGCGTCTATTATGAAGATACCGATTGCGGCGGGATTGTTTATTATGCCAATTACCTCAGGTATTTTGAGAGAAGCCGTACCGAATATCTGGAGTCCAGGGATATATTCGTCAAGGAGTGCTTGTCCAGAGGCTTCTCTTTTGTGGTGGCGCATCAGGATATAGATTACAAGGCTCCCGGGCGTTATGGTGATATTTTAAATATTGAAACCAGGGTTTCTAAGATTTCCAATGCTAGCTTTATCTTTGAATACGCGGTAAAGAATAAAAATACCGATCAGCTTATCGCTACAGGTTCAACCGTCATGGTGTGCGTGGATAAGGATATCCAGCCTATAGGGATCCCCCGGGAAGTCA
>DOMD01000220.1:0-7344 GCA_003510525.1 Candidatus Omnitrophota bacterium | reverse complement strand
TGCGGCGAGGATTTTGAGTATTTTCTGCGCAGTCAGTCGGAGAAAGTGGCGTGTGTGGCCTGTAATTCGGAAAGAATAATTCGTAAGATTTCGGCATTCGCCTTTTATTCCAAAGATGCCTCAGGTAAAACTGTCCCCAGTTATTCCTGCGCGGGATGCGCCGGGAGTAATTGCTCAACCTGCGCTCATTAGATGATCAATCGTAAGAGGCTGATAGCATTAACCCAAAAGCTGATCCAGATAGATTCCCAGAATCCTCCGGGTAATGAGTTTGAGATGGTTAAATTTATCCGGGAGTATTTAGACAGCTTTGGCCTAAAATCCAAGATTTATGAGTTTGCTAAAAACAGGCCGAATATAATCTGCCGGTTAGAATCTGATAGTCCTTGCGCCAGGACCATTCTTATCAGTCCGCATTTGGATACGGTTCCCGCCGGCTCAGGCTGGAAATATCCTCCTTTTAAAGGCACGATTAAAGGCGATAAGATTTACGGCCGGGGGACAACTGATTGTAAGGGAAACCTGGCCGTGGCTATTGAAGTCTTACACAGCCTGGTCGAGGATAAGACAAAAATAAAAAACAATATCCTTTTTGCCGCGACTGCTGATGAGGAAACCGGCTCAAGTCTGGGGCTGATTCCTTTGCTCAAGAAAAATATTTTAAGAGCGGATTATGCCCTTATCTTAGATTCGGATGAGTTTGATATAATAGTTGCCCAAAAAGGCCTGATTCATTTTAAGGTCCGCGTATCCGGGCGTAAGGCTCACGGGGCCTACCCCTGGAGAGGCATTAATGCCATAAATATCGCCAGCCGCGTAATAGAGGATTTAGAAGGCTACAAATTTAAATATAAAAAGCACCCTCTTTTGCATCCTCCGACAATTAACATCGGCACGATACATGGCGGGGACAAAGTGAATATGGTNNAATCCTTACGAAATTGAGCGAAATCACGAGTTAGTCAGTTCTTTATTAAAAGTCTGGCGCAAACATAAAAAATCCGCCGGCCTGAAAGGTTCAGAAGGAGCTACGGTTATTACCTTTTTCAAGGAAAGGGGGATTCCGGCGGTGGCTACCGGATTCGGCTCCCGGATCTGCGCTCATATTAATGATGAGTATGTGAAAATAGAGAGTCTCTGCCAAGGGGCAGAGGCATTGGAGGAGTTTTTAAGAGAGGGGTTAAACTAAAGATGAAAATTTCATTATCGCTTAGCAGAAAACCAAGATTGAAAAAACCGGTTTTGATTTGCGCCTGGCCGGGGATGGGTGAGGTGGCTTTTAAATTAGGATTATACTTAAGGGATAAGCTCAAGATGGAGGAATTCGGGACACTGTTGGCTCCGGAGTTGTTTCCGCCCACGGGCATCTGGATTGAAAATAATCTGGTGCAGCTGCCCAAGGCCGGAATCGGGAAATTTTATTTCTATAAGAATAAGACCGGCTCATCCGATTTGGTTGTTTTTTTAAGCGATGCCCAGCCGCTTTTAGAGCACGCCTATGAATACTGCAAAAAAATACTTTTGACGGCTAAAGATTTAAAAGTCTATCGAATATTCAGCTTTGCCGCGATGCCTCAGCCGATTGACCATACCCTTGANNCCCTTAGCGCCGGCCAGGTGAGCGGGCTGAACGGATTATTTTTGGGGGTAGCCAAAGAATTTGGTTTTGAGGGGGCCTGCTTTCTGGGCGAGATTCCTCTTTTTACTATTCAGATGGATAATCCCAAGGCATCTTTAGCCATATTAAATAAACTTAGCCGCCTGTTAAGAATTGATATTGATGTGAGTGGTTTAACTCAATCGGCCAAGCTAATGGAGCAGGAGATTGATAAGATTATTGAGTTTATTCAGCAGATTCCCTCTGAGACCGGGCCCGGCCCGATAGGACAGGATGAGATTGATAAGATTAAGAAATCCCTGAGTCTGCAGACTAAGCTTCCTCAATCCGCCCGGGAAAAGATTGAGAAGCTTTTTCCCGAGGTCAAATCTAATATCTCCAAGGCCGCGGAATTAAAAAGAGAACTGGACCATTGGAATGTCTATAAAGAATACGAAGACCGCTTCCTCGACCTCTTTAAAAAACCCAAAGCCAGCGAAGAAAAAAAGCTTAATTAAATGCGGCCACAATTAGATTTTAACATATTTATAGCCGCATTTACCCTGAGCGAAGTCGAAGGGTCTCTCTCGATGGAGCGTAATGAAAAATAAAGCTAAGGAAATAAAGGCGGTAATTTTTGATCTGGGTAATGTGTTAATCGGATTCGACCACACTATCGCGGTCAANNCAGGTCCAAACCGCCCTGGAATTGAAAATAAGTTACGGGGAATTCCTGCCGATCTGGAATGAGATATTTTTCTCAAAGCCGGAGAGTGAAAATTTTGTCGGCTCTCTAAATTCCGGGATTAAATTAGCCTTGCTTTCCAATATCAACCAACTGCATTATGAATATATCCGGGAAGAATTTTCTTCTACCATTGGATTGTTTGAGCCGGATAAAATAATCCCTTCTTTTCGGACCGGATTTATCAAGCCGGACAAAGAGATTTATGATTTAGCCCTGAAGGCTTTAGATGTGCCCCGGGAGAGCGTAGTGTATGTGGATGACCGCTTGGATTTAATTGAGGCCGCTTTAAGCTACGGAATAAAATCAATTCAATTTAAGAGCGCCAAAGAGTTAAAACAGAAATT
The DNA here is from genome assembly GCA_003510525.1 of Candidatus Omnitrophota bacterium. Classification (GTDB taxonomy): domain Bacteria; phylum Omnitrophota; class Gorgyraeia; order Gygaellales; family UBA12090; genus UBA12090. The sequence goes on along the minus strand of DOMD01000220.1, from coordinate 4,655 downwards.
TCAAGACTTAGGTATCATCAAAGATGCTAAAACCTCCCGCCGGAAAAAATAAATCTCTTTTATCCGTCATTTTGATTTTATCATTTGTTATTATTTTATCCGGCTGCGCGGTTACCGGCCCTTATGTCTCTGAAGAAGAAATTAAACAAGCCGGCGCGGAGTTGAAAGTCAAGGCCCTAAAATTTCAGATAGATTATTTAGTCAAGGTAAATAACATCGGCTACAAGCTTCTCTTGAAACTTCCTGAAGAGGATAGCCAAGGGAATTTTGTCTACTCTGGATTACTTCTATCCAAGATTGATGAATATTTCGTTAAGCTCTATCGTCTCTCAAACAGCAATGGCGTGGTGGTTACCGGGGTAGTTGAAGACAGTCCGGCCAAGATGGCGGGAGTTATTGCCGGCGATGTTATTAAAAGTATCGAGAATCTTCCGATTAATGATTTATCCGACGCGGCCTATGTCCTTAATCACAAGGCTCCCGGCCAATTAGTTGAACTCGCGGTTTTACGTTCGGGAGCAAAGATAAATCTGGGTTTCAGGCTGGGCTCTAAGCCTTGGGATGTTTCCTTCCGTATGGTAGATGAGCAGGAGGTAAATGCCGGGGCTATGCCTAATCTGATTGTGGTTACTTATGGCTTGATGCGTTTTACCAAAAGCGACGATGAGGTAGCGGCGGTCTTAGGCCATGAGCTGGCCCATATCACCAAGGGCCATCATTTGAAAGGTTCAGGAATCAATCTTATTTCAATGCTGGCTGGGATTGCCGCCGGAATCGGAGCCAATAAGGTTTCTCCCGGCTCCGGGGACGCGGTGATGCGTTCGGTTTCCGCGGCCTTTGGCTCCAGGTTCTCCCAGGATTTTGAGCGGGAGGCGGATTATTTCGGATTGAAATATGTTTATTTGGCCGGTTTTAACATTGAGGCCGGGGTAGATGTCTGGGAGCGTTTTGCTATTGAGATCCCCCAGAGTATGACCCGCAATTTCTTCAGCACCCACCCCTCCAGCCCTGAACGCATGGTCCGGCTAAAGAAAATAGTTGAGGAATTAAGATCTTCGCCTTCCTTAAATAATGCCGATGCCGTGGTCAAAACGAAAAATTAATATTGAAGCGGCTATTAGGATCTTAAGGAAAGAGACCCGGAAGTTTAAGGTTCCTATTGTCAGCCTGATAGCCCTGGGGGCATCTGTTCAAAAACCGTTTCTGGTTTTGATTTCATGTTTATTGTCTCTGCGCACCAAGGATGAGACTACTGCCGTTGCGTCAGAGAGGCTTTTTAATTTAGCCGGGAGCCCGCAAGAGATGCTTAGTCTTTCCGTCCGTCAGATTGAAAAGGCGATATATCCGGTGGGTTTTTATCGGGTTAAGGCCAAAAGGATAAAAGAGATTTGCCGGGCGCTGATAGGGAAATTTTCTTCCCGGGTGCCGGATAGCCTGGAGGATTTATTAACTCTAAAAGGGGTAGGCCGTAAGACCGCGAATCTGGTTTTGACTGAAGGCTTCGGCAAATTAGGGGTGTGCGTGGATACCCATGTGCATAGAATTACCAACCGCTTAGGCTTGTGCCGGACTAAAAATCCTCAACAGACCGAATTCTGCCTAAGAAATAAGTTGCCAAAGAGATACTGGATAGAATATAATACCTTATTAGTAACCTGGGGCCAGAATATCTGTAAACCCGTATCTCCTCTGTGCACCCATTGCGCCATTGAAAGGTATTGCCGCCGGATAGCCGTTACTACCTATAGATAAAAGTAAATGAAAAAGCCTTCAAGAGATACCATAAGCCGGATGTCGTTATATCTGCGCGCCCTGCAGGAGCTATCCCAGACTCAAGCTTCACCTACGATTTCTTCTTTAGGATTATCCCGGGAATTAAATATTAGCCCGGACCAACTCCGGCGCGACCTCTGGTATTTTGGCCAGTTTGGCAGGAGGGGTGTGGGGTATTCTATTGACAGCCTGAAAAATAAAATAAGCGAGATTCTGGGTTTAAACAAAAGATGGAATGTGTGTATCTGCGGAATGGGCAATCTGGGTTCAGCCCTTTTGGCTTATAAAGGCTTTAAGGAACAAAACCTGAATATATCCGCCTGCTTTGACGCGGACCCTAAAAAAATTTATAAGAAAAAAGGCGGGATTACGATTTATCCTTTAGAAGATATGAAAAAGATAATCCGGTCTTCGCGAATAGAGATAGCTATAATTGCCGCTCCGGTAAATGCCGCCCAGACAATTGTGGACCGGCTGGTTTCCTGCGATATCAAGGCAATCCTGAATTTCGCCCCGGTTAAATTAGTCGTGCCGCCCAAGGTAAAACTGCGCAATGTTGACCTCTCCACCGAGCTGTTTAACCTCACCTACTTTTTGTCCCAGCCGTAAAATTTTATTGATAGAGAAGATAAAAAAATGCATGCAAAGANNGTGGGGATTGTGGCTTTTCCTTTGGCTATCGCCTTTGCCATTGCTTCGGGAGTAAAGCCTGAACAGGGGCTGATCACCGCGGTAATCGCCGGATTTTTGATTTCTCTTTTTAGCGGAAGCCGGGTCCAGATCGGCGGCCCCACCGGGGCCTTTATCGTAATCGTCTTCGGTATAGTCCAAAAGTACGGCTACGAAGGCCTGGCCCTGGCGACTATTATGGCCGGGATTCTACTCATTATTATGGGCCTTGCCCGATTGGGTGACGCGATTAAATTTATCCCTTATCCGGTAACCGTGGGTTTTACCAGCGGAATCGCGGTAATTATTTTTGTTACTCAGGTGCGAGATCTCTTCGGCCTGAATATCGCGGGATTACCGAATCATTTTCTGGAAAAATGCCTGAGTTATTTTACCCATCTGTCCTCTTTTAACCTCCATGCCTTTGGTTTGGGTATTTTGACCATTCTTATTATAGTAATGTGGAGAAAGATTACCGATAAACTACCCGGCCCCTTGATCGCCATTATTGTTACCACTCTTATTGTAAAGTTATTTCATTTGCCGGTGGAAACCATTGGATTGCGTTTTGGCGTGGTGCCTAATCATATCCCTATGCCCAGAATCCCCGAGATTCACCTAAAGACCATTCTTAGTCTGACCTCACCGGCAATTACTATCGCCCTTTTGGCCGGAATCGAATCGCTTCTTTCCGCGGTGGTTGCCGATGGGATGACCGGCAGGCGCCACCGCAGTAATATGGAGCTGGTTGCCCAGGGTATAGCTAATATTGCCTCGCCTCTTTTTGGGGGCATCCCGGCTACCGGGGCTATAGCCCGGACCGCNNACCAATATCAAAAACGGCGGCAAGACGCCTATCTCCGGAATTATTCACGCGGTAACCGTATGTATCCTTTTTGTCTTTCTGGGGCCGCTGGCTTCGCTTATCCCTATGGCAACCTTGGCCGGGATTCTGGTGGTGGTGGCTTATAATATGAGCGAATGGCATCTGTTTATGAAAATACTACGCACTTCTAAGAGCGATGTTTTTATTCTGCTGGCCACATTTCTTCTTACTATTTTAGTTGATTTAACCGTGGCTATCGAAGTGGGGGTGGTTTTGTCCGCGCTTCTTTTTGTAAGAAGAATGACCGAGGTAACTCAGGTGAATGTCTTGAACGGCTCTTTATCCGATGAAGAAAACCCGGAAGACCAGAAAGCCTTCGGCGAAGAAAACATCCCTCCCGGAGTGGAGATTTATGAAATCACCGGCCCTTTTTTCTTCGGGGCGGTGGATACCTTTAAAAACGCGCTCGGCCAGCTTAAACGGCATCCTAAGGTGCTGATTATTCTAATGCGCCATGTGCCGGTAATGGACGCTTCGGGGTTGAATGCCTTAGAAGACGCGCTCAGGACNNCGAACTCTCCGAAGCCTTGAATAAGGCCAAACAGCTTATTTTCCTTTAACCCCGATAGCCGCGATAGATTGAGGCGTAGTGGCGGCCCGCCGTCTTCCCCGCTCAAGAAAGCGCTTTCCCGAAATCTCGGTTTTACCCTTGTTTTCGCCCCTTTTATGTGGTTTACTTTAAGTATGCTCCATAGGTGTAACAAGCTTATTTCCTTAGCCTTATGCGCTTTGCTTCTTCTTGAGCAAACCGGATTTGCCCAGACCGTCAGCCTCAACCTGTCTCACTATCTTACCCAGAGTCCTACCCCAATAGCCTCAAATACCTTCCGTCCCCTACACCTGCGCTATCTCTCCTACGATAACCTAAGTCAGGACTTTAAGCTACTCTTAGACAAAGGAGATTTCTTAAAAGAGTCACTACGTCATCAGGTCACCACGTCACCAGAAAAACAAGAAAAAGCCCTGGAAAGTGAAACTCAAAATTTACTCAGATATTTCTTTATCGGATTAGCTCTACCCAACGATAAGTTTTGGGTCAACCTAAGGCCGGATGCCCCGGATAACATCATAGATGCTGACTTAGCCAGAACTGATATCGGCAGGATCTTCTTAGAAGCCGATGTCCAGCTCAAAAAAGACACCGCTCAATTCACCTCACCCCAAACCCCGGAAGGCAAAGCCTACTGGGATAAACTCTATCAGAAAGCCGGAGAATTATTCGGCACTGAAAACATCACCATCCCCACTCTCACTCGCCCCTGGATAGTGCCCAATGAAATAATCATCCGAGAAGCCCCGGATAATGCCTATATCTACAAGGCCACAC
>DOMD01000065.1:5088-6092 GCA_003510525.1 Candidatus Omnitrophota bacterium | reverse complement strand
GCCGAGCCGGAAAAGGCCCTTGTGGATTACCTTTACTTTGTGAGTCTTAAGCGAAAAACTCTCAACGAGCGCCTTAATGTCCGCACGTTGAATAAAAAAACTGTGATTGAATATGCCAGATTTTTTGGTAGAAAAAGCCTGATAAAGCTAGCTAAGGAAATCCTATGATTGAAAAAAGGCAAGTTCAAAAGTTAGCTCAAACGTGGCAGACAACAGTGGATAACGTCGTGCGTGAGTATTTCCAGCAGTTGTTTCTTTCGCGGCTTTATCAGGAAAAGGGTTCTGATAGCTTGCTTTTTAAGGGAGGCACGGCGTTACGCATCATCTGGCAGAGCCCGCGGTTTTCGGAAGACCTGGATTTTACCGGGGTACACATCGCCATTAAAGAAATTGAGGCTTTAATGGAAGAAGCTCTTACTAAGATAGAAATGGAGGGCGTCCAAACCGAGATCATTGAGTCAAAGAGCACATCCGGAGGATACCTTGCTATATTTAAGTTTGAAACTACCGAATACAAAAGCAGTATTCAGGTGGAAGTTTCCCTGCGTAATGGCAAAAAAGGGATAGGGACAGCGGCGCTCATTCAGTCTGACCTTGTTGCGCCCTATACGCTTATTCATCTTAAGGAAGAGGTTTTTGTCGCTGAAAAAATCAGGGCCTGCCTTACCCGCGGCAAGGCGCGGGATTTTTATGATCTTTATTTTATCCTTCGCAGCCGCATGGCCTTTAAGGAAGCGTTTATTCAGGATAAGCAATTGAAGGCGAAGATTCTGGATGTTGTTAAATCCGGAAAGCTTGATTTTAAGCGCGAGCTCAAGGCTTTTCTTCCGGTTAATCAGCATATGATTATCAAAGGTTTTCCTAATACGCTGGTGGTAGAAATTGAGCGGAACCTGGCGGGTTAATATTTTCTGTTGAAAAGATTAATAACGATAAATAGGAAGATAAAATCGTAAGGGGAACGGAGAGAAAAAAGAGTAAATAAAGAGTAAATAAGACGCTTT
>DOMD01000065.1:585-5023 GCA_003510525.1 Candidatus Omnitrophota bacterium | reverse complement strand
TAATTTGGACAGCAATGATAGAAAATGGTGGCTAGGTTTCACTAAAATAGAGGAGCAAGATGAAAAAACAATTGCGGAATGAGCCGGACATCGCGGGTTTAATTATTAAAGTGCAAGAGCAGCTTACCTTGTTAGAGAATAAGGTTGATATCTTGGTTAACCGGTTTTCGCCAAAGCCGGCTGAAATAAAACCTCTTCCTAAGCCATTTCAGCAGCCGGTAAACACTCATGTTCAGAACGGAGGAAAGCGGGATAATCGTTATAGAGAGAGGGTTATGCATAAGGTGATTTGCGCGGATTGTAAGAAAGAATGCGAAATCCCTTTTAGGCCCAGTGGAGATCGTCCGGTATATTGCCAAGAGTGTTTTAAGCGTCGTAAAGCCGGTAATTCATTTAAGGCAAGCATTGATAACAGGCCAAAAGAAGCGGCTCCCGCTCAAGTAACCAATATTGATAAACCCCAGGTTAGTGAAAAGAAAAAGCCTGCTGTAAAGAAAANNGGAAGCGCTACGACGAGACATGAGATTTTGGCATGAAAAACAAAGGCTATGACTCTAGACAAATTGCTTGACAAGGGTAATCTATCCGGATTAAATACCCTTACTATGTATATTAAAAACAGCGGGGTCAAAGCTCAACTTTAGAAAGTAATCATTGGCAATTGCGATAAGCAGGGTGATTTTGAGTTTGGACATAGAGCGTCTTGAAGGCGGGATGTTTTGCTAAAATTAAAGGAGGTGGCAACTATGTTTATTGATTATGTACCGCTGATGCTTATTAATATGGCAAGCGGATTGTGTTTACTCGCGGCGTGTGTGGGTAAGGCAAATAATTCTGTGGTTGAGAAGCATTGGGCCAGCGGTTTTCTTATGTCAGGAGCGGTTGCCTTGGCGTGCGGGTTTCATATGATATTCAATTGGCCGCTTCCCGGCAGTTATAATGTTGCCTTTGGAGAATTGTCGGTATTGTTAGGAATCTTATTCGCGGGAGCGGGTATTGCCATTGCCAGGGGGTGGGATTTATCTCCGGTAATTATGTATGGATTCTTCGCGGGAGTCGCCGCGGTAATCGCGGGGCTGCGGATAATTACCTTGGGTATGACCCGGGAGCCACTTATTTCAGGAATAGGTTTTATCCTTACGGGTTTGGCCGGGGTATTGCTTCCTTTGGCCTATTGGATAAGAAAACAATTCTTCCGTTGGCTGATAATACTATGCCTGGTGAGCGCAGCGGTTATTTGGCTGCGCACCGGCTATACGGCGTTATGGAGCCATTTAGGCGACCTTTCCAAATGGGTTCCGATAACGATGAGGTAAGAGCCTTTTCCTCTTTAATCAGAATTGAGGACTACCGCGAAGCGCTTGAGAAAATAAGCATTATCGCGGGGTGTTTATCCGCGTGTGCTTAATTTCTTGTTCAGCAGCAGACGGCGCTTTATACAAAGCCTTCTTTTTTGGCTTTTTGCAGTGGTGTATATCGCAGGCTTTCTTTTTACTCGGCCCGAAGGCCTTTCTTCCTTTGGACATTTTATCCTCCTTTTTAATTAATGCTATTCTACCTTAAACAAAAGTCATGCGCAAGAAAAAATAGAGACACTCTTTATAACCTATTGCAGTAGATGATATTCTCAAACCATCCTTACCTTGAGAGCGGGGTTAGGGCGCTTAAGGAAGCTATGAAGACAAAAGGATACCCGGCAGGCCAGAAGATGCCTAATATTAGCGCTAAGGGTGTTCAATGAAGGCGCGCGTTAACGGTGAGGAAGTTCTTTTGACTGAGGAGACTTCTATAGCGGCTATAATCGCGCGGCGCAAGATTAATCCTCAGGCGGTAGTGGTGGAATATAACGGCGTTATTTTAACCCGGGAAAAGTTTGATTCAGTAGTCTTAAAGGAAAACGACGCGCTGGAAATAGTAGCGTTTGTGGGAGGCGGATAAAGATGGAAACTCAGCTTATTATCGCGGGTCAGCAGATTCGCAGTAGGTTTTTCCTGGGGACGGGCAAGTTCGCCTCCTATCAAATAATGAAGCAGGCGATTATTAGTTCGGGCGCGCATATCGTTACCGTGGCCTTAAGACGGATTGACCCCCAGGCCAAAGAAGAGAACATTCTGGAATATATCCCTAAAGATTGTATTGTGATGGCCAATACCTCCGGAGCCAGGAATGCCGAAGAGGCAATCCGTATTGCCCGTCTGGCGCGCGCCTTAGGCTGCGGCAGGTGGATAAAAATAGAGGTGATCCCGGATAATAAATATTTGCTTCCCGACAATGCCCAGACGATTTATGCTGCCGAGGTCCTGGCTAAGGAGGGGTTTATTGTTATGCCTTATGTTAATCCGGATTTGGCTGATGCCCGGCGCCTGCGCGACGCCGGAGCCGCCTCGATTATGCCTTTGGGCGCGCCTATCGNNAAGGAAGGGTTTATTGTTATGCCCTATGTTAATCCGGACTTGGCTGATGCCCGGCGCCTGCGTGACGCCGGGGCCGCTTCGATTATGCCCCTGGGCGCTCCCATCGGGACGAATAAGGGATTAGCACTGCGGGAATTAATCAAGATACTTATTGAGGAGATAGAACTGCCGATTGTGGTAGACGCCGGTATCGGCCGGCCCTCCCATGCCGCCCAGGCCATGGAAATAGGAGCGGCCGCGGTTTTGGTGAATACGGCGGTGGCCACCTCAGATGATCCGGTTTCAGCCGCCCGGGCTTTTTCGCTGGCGGTAGAAGCCGGCCGGTTGGCGTTTGAAAGCGGCTTAAGCCCNNCTGACCGGATTCCTGCGTTAGCGATCCTTCCTGGAATTATGTCGAAAACCTTTTATGATCAGATTGAAAGATTTGAGCGCTTTGATTTCGCGGCCTTCTTTAGCCGGGTCAAGCCGGAAGATGTTGAACGGGTCTTAGCAAAGGATTCGCTTTCGGAAACCGATTTTCTTGTGTTATTATCCGAAGGGGCTTTTGGTTATCTTGAGCCTTTGGCCCAAAAGGCGAAGCGGATAACCGTGGGCAATTTTGGCAAGGTTATCCAGCTTTACGCGCCGCTATATCTTTCCAACTACTGCGAGAATGACTGCGCCTATTGCGGATTTAAACATTCTAATCCCATAGCCAGAAAGCGCCTTAGCCTCGCGGAGCTTCGCCAGGAAGCTGAGGAAATCGCCAAAAGCGGTATCCGGCAGATATTGCTTTTGACCGGAGAGTCGCGCGCGCAATCGCCTCTTTCCTATATAAAGGAATGTGTATCTTTATTGAAGCAGGCTTTTAGTATGATTTCAATTGAAATCTATCCTTTAAGCGTTGATGAATACGCCCAGCTTATCGCTGGCGGGGTGTGCGGTTTGACTATTTATCAGGAAACCTATGATCAGCGGCTGTATGCTCAATTGCATGGGCAAGGGCCAAAGAGCGATTATCGCTTTAGGCTGGAGGCGCCTCAACGCGCGGCCCAGGCAGGGATGCGGCAAATAAACATCGGGGCCTTGCTGGGGCTGGCGGAGTTCCGTAAGGAGGTTTTTCTGTCCGGACTCCACGCTTATTGGCTGGAACGTTATTATCCGGATATGGAACTGGGTATATCTTTCCCGCGGATACAGCCCCAGGTGGGAAGTTTTTCCCCTGCTTATCCGCTTCGCGACCGGGATTTGGCCCAGGCCATTGTGGCTGCCCGGATTTTCCTGCCCCGCGCGGGAATTACCGTCTCTACCCGGGAAACCAAAGAACTGCGCGACAATCTCATCGGTCTGGGGCTGACCCGTTTATCCGCGGGGTCCAGGACCCAGGTAGGCGGATACGCGCTCTCCGATAAAACCGAAGGACAATTTGAGATTGCCGATACCAGCAGTGTGGAGACAATCCGGCAGATGGTTTGTCGGAAAGGGTATCAGCCGGTTTTTAGTGATTGGCAAAATGGGATGAACCGCGCTTGAAAAGCAATATCCTTTTAAATTCTTTAGTTGAATGGTATAATCAAAACAAGAAAGGGTGAGAACGCGTCAAGTGTCCGCGCGATAAATGTAAGAAGCAGCGGGCGGCTTTTGTAATCTAATGAGCGATGACAGGGATATTGGCTACGCGGCGCTGGGTTTTGGATTTGGGATATGGTCTTTTTTCTGGGGTTTTACCCGTTTAAGGCGAAAAAGGCTTATAGAAAATATTCCTACCTCAACAGTCCGCGGCATGGCCATGGGGCTGGTGGAATTAATAGGTAAGGCCAGGAGGTTAAAAACCTTACGCGGCCCGTTAAGCGGCTTTGACTGCGTGGCCTACCGCTATTTAGTTGAGCGTTATGAGCAAAGGGGAAAGTCAGGCTCGTGGGTTACTATTGCCCAGGGAGATAGTTTTTATTGCCCTTTTTGGATTGATGACGGCACGGGAAAGGTTCTGGTTTCGCCGCCAGCCGCGGAGTTGATTCTCGCGGTAAGCTACGAATTCAAGACCG
>DOMD01000065.1:157-448 GCA_003510525.1 Candidatus Omnitrophota bacterium | reverse complement strand
TTGAGCAGGAGTTGCTGGAAGAAGAAGCGAAATCAGCCTCTCAAGAAGAGCACGCGGATGTGATTATCGGCCAGGGGAGCGAGACGAACACCTTTATTATCTCTGACCATAGCCAAAAAGAGCTTATTCAGAGATTGAACTGGGAGGTCCTCGGCGGTATTTTTGGGGGCGTGGTATTGACCTTAGTGTCAATGGCGTATTTATTAACGCGTCTGGGTTTAGTGGGATAGAAAATAACACGGGAGGAAATATGATATTGGCGATTGTGTTAGGTGTTCTGTTCTTTTTGCT
>DOMD01000065.1:0-129 GCA_003510525.1 Candidatus Omnitrophota bacterium | reverse complement strand
GCCTGCCTTCAGGCAAAAACCGTAGGAGAGTCTTCACAGGCGGAGAATTCCTTAAGCGGCGCCCTGAAAACCTTGTTCGCGGTCTCGGAGAATTACCCGGACCTAAAGGCAAACCAGAATTTCACCCAG
>DOMD01000064.1 GCA_003510525.1 Candidatus Omnitrophota bacterium | reverse complement strand
GCCGGGATGCTTAAAGACGCCGGCTGTCTTTATGTGATTATCGGTCATTCCGAGCGCCGGCAGTTTCTTGGCGAGACCGATGAGTGGGTAAATAAAAAAATCAAGGCGGCTTTAAAAAACAGCCTTATTCCTATTGTCTGTGTGGGTGAAAATCTGAGCCAAAGAGAAAAGAGCCTGACCTTTGATATAATTAAAGAACAATTAACCGGGGCCTTCAAGAATATAGATTCCGAAGAGATAGAGAAGATAATCCTGGCCTATGAGCCGGTCTGGGCTATTGGCACCGGCAAGGTGGCCACGCCTCAGCAGGCCCAAGAGGTACACAAATATATCCGGGATTGGTTAGCTAAAAATTACGGAGAGCAGGCCGCGCGGCAAATCCGTATTCAATACGGCGGTTCAGTCAAGCCGGACAATATCTCCGGGCTGATGTTAGAAGAAGACATAGACGGGGCCTTGGTGGGCGGAGCCAGCCTTAAGGCCGATAGTTTTGGGGCAATTGTCATTAACTCCAGAAAGAAAGGTTAAAATATGTTTTACGGGTTCTTTATATTTATTCATATTATCGTATGCGTGTTTTTAATTATTATTGTGCTTATCCAGGCCGGCAGAGGCGGCGGCCTTTCCGAAAGTTTCTCTAATGCCGAGAGCGTATTCGGCACTAAAACCAACGCCTTCCTGGTGCGGGCTACCACGGTCCTGGCGATAAGCTTCTTTATCAGTTGCCTGTCTCTGGCCTTTTTATCCAAACAAAAGACCAAATCTATTCTCAAGGACACTAAAACCATCAAAACCAAAATTACCAATACTACCGTTGAAACCAAGGCTGGGCCGGAAACCGCGAAGACTGAAAATCCCGCCGTAAGCAAAAAAGAATCTCCCGCGGCTATTCCCGCGGAAAATGTCCCGGCCAACGAAACCAAAAAAGAAAGCGCCGAACAGCCCCAAGCTCCGGCTCAAGAGAATCAAAAATAAAAAAACTAACTGTCGCAAAATGTCTAAAAATGTCATTCCCGCGAAAGCGGGAATCCATAAACCTGATAAAATCAATAAGAAATCATCCCCTTAACAAGTGGAGGCGGGATATATCTGGATTGCCCGGTCAAGCCGGGCAATGACAAAAACGAAGTTTCGCGACAGTCTTATTATGCCCAACAAACTCCGGCTGTTAATAGGAATATTAACGGCCTTTTTTATTCTTAGAGGAATTTCTTTAGCCCAGGACTACGGCGATGCCTTAGTCAGCGGCTCCATCGGCGATGCCCGTAATCTTATTCCCATCTTGGCTTCGGATTCCGCCTCGGCAGAGATCTGCGGAATGATTTTTAACGGCCTGGTGAAATACGATAAAGATATTAATCTTACCGGAGATCTGGCTGAATCCTGGGAGATTAAGGACGCCGGCCTGACCATTATTTTTCATCTGAGAAAAGGAATACGCTGGCAGGACGGAGTCCTTTTTACCGCCCAGGATGTTAAATTTACCTATCAAAAGCTGATTGACCCCTTAGTGCGCACGCCTTACAGCGGAGACTTTAAGGAGGTGCAATCTTTAGAGGTTATTGACGAGAACACGGTAAAAGTTACCTATAGAGAGCCTTTTTCCCCCGGCTTAAGCAGTTGGGGCATGGGCATCNNTAGGCACCGGGCCGTATAAATTTAAAACCTGGAGGTCTCAGGAAAAAATAGAATTAGTCGGCAATAAAGATTATTTTGAAAAAGCCCCCTATATCAGCCGCTATATTTACCGGATTATCCCGGATGAGTCAACCATATTCCTTGAGCTTCAGGCTCAAGGCCTGGATTCCAGCGGCTTAAGCCCTCTGCAATACCAGAGGCAAACCGACACCGCCTTCTTTAAGGAGAATTACCGTAAGTTCCGCCTGGAATCATTTGGCTACACCTATTTAGGCTATAACTTATCCCATCCTTTATTCCAAGACCAAAGAGTGCGCCAGGCCTTAAATTACGCGGTGGACAAAAATGAAATCATTAAAACCGTGCTTTTGGGTTTAGGCAAGGTCTGCACCGGGCCGTTTGTTCCGGAATCCTGGGCTTATAATAAGGAGGTGAAAGAATCCGGGTTTTCGCCTCTGAGGGCCAGAGAAATCCTCAGCGAACGCGGCTGGGTAGATCATAACAATGACGGGATATTAGATAAAGACGGCCGGCGTTTCGAGTTTACCATTTTAACTAATCAAGGAAACTTAGAAAGACAGCGCGCCGCCGAAATCATCCAGGCCAGGCTTAAGGATATCGGGATAAAGGTAAAGATAAAAGTAGTGGAATGGTCGGTATTTTTAACCGAATTTATAGATAAGCGCCGCTTTGAGGCCGTGCTTTTAGGCTGGTCGCTGGGAAGGGAACCGGACTGCTACGATATCTGGCATTCTTCCAAGACCAAAGAGGGGGAATTTAACTTTGCCGGATACGCCAATCCCGAAGTTGACCGCCTCCTGGAGGAGGCCAGAAAAACCTTTGACCAGGCGAAAAGAAAAGAGGCCTACGGTAAAATCCACCACCTGCTTTACGAGGAGCAGCCCTATATGTTCCTTTATATCCCGGACTCCCTTACCGCGCTATCCAGCCGTTTTCAAGGGATAAAGCCTGAGCCAATCGGCATCGGCTATAATTTTATCGAGTGGTGGGTCCCTAAAGCAAAACAAAGGTACAAGGCCGTTTTTCAAGAATAAACAAAACTCTATTGACAAATATGATAAGATGGGTGTATGATGTTTATTATTATATATTAAAAATAACCAAAAAACAGGAGTAAAATGGCTGAATGGATAGGAATGGGAAGGCGCGCCAGGCGCTGTTATGGTTTTGATGAGATAGCTCTGGTTCCGGGAATGCAGACCGGTAACCCTAACGAGGTAGATACTACCTTTACTTTAGGCGACTTACAATTTAAGGTGCCGATAATAGCCGCGGCAATGGATGGGGTGGCTGATGTGCAATTCGCGGTTGAGATGAGCCGCCTGGGAGGGTTGGCGGTCTTAAATTTAGACGGCATTCAAACCAGATACGATAATCCTGATGAAGTCTTAAACAAAATCGCCAAGGCCGCGCCTCAAAAGGCTACTGAACTGGTCCAGACTATCTACACCAAGCCGATTAAGGAAAGCCTGATTACCAAGCGCATCCATGAAATCAAAAGCAAAAAGGCCACCGCCTGTGTTAGTTGTATACCGGCAAACGCGGTGCGTTTTGGTAAAATCGCCCAGGATGCCGGCTGTGATATATTCGTAGTCCAATCCACGGTAACTACTACCCGGCATATTTCCAAGGAATATAAAGTCTTGGATTTGCATAAATTCTGTAAAAATATGAAAATACCGGTAGTTATCGGGAACTGCGTTACCTATGAGGTTACTTTAGAGCTTTTAGATACCGGAGCCAGCGGGCTCTTAATCGGGATTGGGCCGGGAGCCGCCTGCACCACCAGAGGAGTTTTAGGCATTGGCGTCCCGCAGGTAAGCGCGACTGTGGATGCCGCCGCTGCCAGAGACTATTATTATAAACGATACGGAAAATACATCCCGATTATCACTGACGGAGGAATGCGTATCGGCGGTGAAATTTGTAAGGCCTTTGCCTGCGGCGCGGACGCGGTTATGGTTGGTTCGGCTTTTGCCCGGGCAAAAGAAGCCCCGGGAAAAGGCTGTCATTGGGGCATGGCTACCTCTCCCGTAAATCTACCCCGGGGAACCAGGGTCAGGGTGGGGATAAGCGGAAGCCTTAAAGAAATACTCTTTGGCCCGGCTAAGACCGATGACGGCTCGCAGAATCTGATGGGCGCTTTAACTACCTGTATGGGCGCCTTAGGAGTTACGGATATCCGCCAGATGCACGATGTGGAAATAATTATCGCCCCCAGCATCCAGACTGAAGGAAAAATTTTTCAGGTAGTGCAGGGAGTGGGGATGGGCAAATAGTCCACAGTCGGATATTCCGTGGTTATAAATTACACGGCAAAAATTAAAAGAAACAGTCATACCCGCCAAAAGCGCAGCACCAATGGGTATGAAAATAGAGCTTGGATCATTCGTGTCGCGTAGCGGTGCGATTTATCGCGCCCGCAAATGGATTTTCAGATGAAAACCAATACTAAGAATATGTCCGGCAGAAGAAGGATAAGAAAAGCGCGGATGGTAAAACAAAATTCTATAAAACCCTCCGGCAAAAGGGAATTGGTTTTGATTTTTGACTTTGGCTCGCAGTATACCCAGCTGATTGCCCGCCGGGTGAGGGAAAATCATGTCTACAGCCAGATAGTGCCTTACAATATCAGCGCTAAAGAAATATCCGAAATCTCTCCCAAGGGAATAATCTTATCCGGAGGCCCGTCCTCGGTGTATCAGAGCAAGAGCCCCCTTCCGGATAAAGATATATTTAAATTAGGGATTCCGGTTTTAGGAATCTGCTACGGCCTTCAGGCGACTACCCATCTTTTAGGCGGAAAAGTCAAGTTCAGCCAGGAGCGCGAATACGGGAAGACCGAGTTATTTATTGATGACAACAGCACTCTCTTTAATCATTTGCCGGGAAACCTGACCTGCTGGATGAGTCATGGGGATTGCCTAACCAAGCTTCCCCCGGATTTTAAAACCATAGCCCATACCTTAAATACACCCCACGCGGCAATCGCTGATAAAAAAAGAAAAATTTACGGGGTGCAGTTTCATCCCGAGGTAGCCCATACCTCTAAAGGAAATGAAATAGTGGCTAATTTTCTCTTTAGGATATGCGGCTGTTCCGGAAGATGGAATATCAAGTCGTTTGTCAGAGAAGCGGTTGAGAATATAAAGAAGACGGTGGGAAAAAAACGGGTGGTCTGCGGATTGAGCGGCGGGGTGGATTCCGCGGTGGCCGCGATGCTTATCCATAAGGCAATCGGCAAAAACCTAAGATGTATTTTTATTGATAACGGCTTGTTGCGCAAGGACGAGGGAGCCCAGGTAAAGAAGGTATTTAAAGACACAATGCGGCTTAATCTGGATTATGTGGAGGCGCAAGACAGGTTTTTAAAAAGCCTAAACGGTATTACCGACCCGGAAGAAAAACGCAAGATTATCGGGAATGAATTTGTTAGAATCTTTGAAGAGAAATCGGCTAAATTTAAGGGGGTGGAGTTTTTGGCTCAAGGAACCCTGTATCCGGATGTGATTGAGTCGGTATCGGTTCTGGGAGGCCCGTCGGTAAAAATAAAAAGCCACCACAATGTGGGCGGCCTGCCGCTGAATATGAAATTAAAGCTGATTGAACCCTTAAGAGAGCTTTTTAAGGATGAAGTCAGGAAGATAGGCAGAGAATTACTCCTTCCGGAGAATGTTATTTTTCGCCAGCCTTTTCCCGGACCCGGGCTGGCCATCAGGATAATCGGCGAGATAACTAAAGAAAGGCTGGATATCCTGCGGGAAGTGGACAGGAGGGTTGTGGAAGAGGTGAGAAAGGCCGGGTTGTATGAGCAAATCTGGCAGTCTTTTGCCGTCCTGCTCCCCATAAAATCCGTCGGAGTGATGGGAGACGCGCGCACCTATGAAAACGTAGTGGCAGTGCGCTGTGTCACCTCAATTGACGGGATGACTGCCGATTGGGCGAAACTACCCAATGAGCTCCTGGAAACCATCTCAAACCGTATCATCAACGAAGTAAAAGGCGTAAACCGCGTAGTCTACGACATTTCATCCAAACC
>DOMD01000191.1:3434-15374 GCA_003510525.1 Candidatus Omnitrophota bacterium | reverse complement strand
AGGTTGACCCAGAACTTATCGTTGGGTAGAGCTAATCCGATGAAGAAGTATTTAAGCAGGGTTTGGGTGTTTTCTTCTATGTAGGTTTTGTTATCTAAGTCTGCCTTCTTGGTATCTCCCTTGTCTAAGAGTATTTTAAAATCCTGGCTCAGGTTATCATAGCCCAAATACCTTAGGTGTAAAGGCCTGAACTTATCGCTGGGGAGAGCTGGCTTGGCAGGGTTGGCAAAGTAATGGGAAAGGTCTGGGGTTTGAGCAAAGGCGCTCTGCTCAAGGATGAGGCAAAAAGAAAGAACCAGAGATAAAAGTTTGGTTGATTTTACGGGCATATATTTTAGCTGATAGCTGAGAGCTATACCTAAAATATACCATATGAATTGACTAAAAACGAGGCTAAATCAGAGGTTTTGGGAAAACGCTTTCCTGGGCCGCAGATTAGGCGGATTGGAGAAAAAAATAATACGGCGAGAGAGAAAAGTTTAGAATTTGAACCCGCTGAATCCCATAAAGGCCAGACTCATCAATGAGGCCACGATAAAGGCCAGGGGCACCCCGCTTAGGCACCTGGGAGCATCCTGCAATTCTAAGCGCTCCCGGATTCCCGACATTAAAAGCATGGCCAGAAGATAGCCTATTCCGGCAAAAAACCCTTGAGCTAAACTAAGCCAGAAACTTCCCGCCACCGGCTGTCCATTGACAAAAAAATCCTGGGAATTTAATACCGCCACCCCCAGCACCGCGCAATTAACCGTGATCAAAGGCAGATAAATCCCAAAAGCCCGGTAAAGGTGAGGGAAAAGCTTGCGGATAACCATCTCCACCAGCTGGACAAAACTGGCAATGACCAGAATAAAAGATATGGTGCGTAAATAAGTGATTCCGAAAGGAAATAACAACCAACGGTAAACCAGCCAGGTAATCAGGCTGGACATGGTGGTTACAAAAGTAACCGCCAGGCCCATAGAAACTGCCGGTTTAGTTTCTTTGGAAACCCCGATAAAAGGACACAATCCCAGGAACTTTGAAAGGATAAAATTATTGATAAAAACCGTGGAGATGATTATGGCGATAAATTTACCTGCATCCATCACAGCCTGCCTTCTTTATTTCTTTATTCGTTTTTTTCCTGATATGCCAACAATTAACCAGACCGATTAAAAGCCCCAGGGTCAATAAGGCTCCCGGGGCCAGGACCATTACTCCGACCGGCTCAAAACCTTTAATTAAATGAAAGCCTAAAAATTTACCCGCGCCCAGGACCTCTCTTATTGAGGCGATAATAACCAAAGCCAGGGTAAAGCCTGTCCCCATACCCAAGCCGTCAAAGAAAGAAGGTAGAACCGGCCTTTTACAGGCAAAGGCCTCAGCCCGGCCCAAAACAATGCAATTAACCACAATTAAAGATACAAAGATGCCTAAAGAAGCATTCAGGGCGGGAAAATAAGCCTTCATCAGCATCTCCACAATAGTTACAAAAGTAGCAATAATCACGATAAAACAGGGAATGCGGATTTGGTCCGGGATAACCTTGCGCACCGAAGAAATTATAATATTGGAGCAAACCAAAACAAAGGTCGCGGCCAACCCCATACCTATGGCGTTTCTAACCGAGGTAGAAACCGCCAGGGTCGGACACAACCCCAGCACCAGCCCGAAGGTCGGATTCTCAATAATAATCCCTTTAGTAAATTCTTTAAGGAGATGCTTCATAGCTCATTAACATTTTAATTCAAAATAAAATTCCAAAAATAAACATTACAAACTAAAATCCAAAAATGTTTTAAAGATTTTAATTTTTGATTTGTAATATTTGATATTTGATTTTTGATATTTATAGATATGCGTATAGATAAAATCAAGATTTTAACCGGAATATTGTTTTTGATTTTAACCGGCGGAGTGTTTTATCTGCAGGTTGTCAAGGGCGGGTTTTATTATTCTTTAAGCGTTAAAAACTGTATCCGGGTTATGCCGCTGGAAGGAATAAGGGGAAGAATCATGGATTCATCCGGCAGGGTGCTGGTGGATAATCAGATGTCTTATAATATCGCGGTTATTCCTTATGAATTGAAGAAAAACCCCAAAACAATATCGGAATTAGCCGGGCTTTTAAACAAAAGCGTTCCCCGGATAAAAAAGGAAATTGAGAAAGGCTTTATTTCTTCATTCAGCCCGATAATTGTCGTTAAAGACGCGGATAAGAAAACAGCTATACTTATTGAAGAGAACAAATTCAGGCTTCCCGGGGTTACGGTGCGGATATTGCCTAAACGCCAATACCCTTATTATGACCTGGCCGGCCACGTCATAGGCTATCTGGGTAAGATTGATTCCTGGAGGATAACCCGGCTTAGAGATTACGGATATAAAAGTAAGGATGTCGTGGGTTTCGGGGGAATAGAGGAAAGCCTGGAGCCGGCCTTGCGTTCAAAAGAAGGAGGAACCCAGATTCAGGTTGACCATCGGGGCAGGATGAATAAAATTATAAGTTTTCGTCCTCCGCTCAATGGGCAGGATGTGTATCTGACCATTGATATCCGGATCCAAAAAATAGTTGAGGAGGCCCTGATTAATAAAAAGGGCGCGGCGGTTCTGATGGAGCCGGAGAGCGGAAAAATAATCGCGCTGGCCAGCTCCCCCGGTTTCTATCCCGGGGCGTTTATGGAAGAGGGCAGTTCAGCTTATGTCCAAGACGTTCTTTCGAGTCCCGATTCTCCGATGATTAACCGCTCGATTTCCGGACAGTATCCCCTGGGTTCGGTATTTAAGGCGGTCTCGGCGGCGGCGGCCGTAGAGAAAAAAAAGATAATTCCCGCGCGGAGGTTTTTCTGTCCCGGTAAGTTGAGTGTGGGGATAAAGGAATTTAACTGCTGGAGCACGCACGATTCTCAGGATCTCATTGAGGCGATTACGCATTCCTGCAATGTGTATTTCTATCATCTTGCCCTTTTGTTGGGTCCGGATATTTTAACCGATTACGCTCTGAAATTCGGGTTGGGCAGACAATCGGGAATTGACCTTCCTTACGAGGCCTCAGGATATGTGCCTTCGGTTTCAAAACGCAAAATGAAATTGAGGTCCTGGTATGATGGCGATACCGCGAATTTTGGAATAGGCCAGGGAGACCTTCTGGTTACGCCTTTACAGTCAGCCAGGCTTATGGCGGTGTTTGCCAACGGAGGTAAATTAGTTAAGCCTTATATTGTCGGCAGGATAGGCCCGGAGGAGATTAAGCCTGAGGAAGGAGCGGATTTGGGAATAGCTCAAGGCGCGATAAAAGCGGTTAACGAAGGTTTAAGAAGGGTGGTGAATTCTGAGACCGGAACCGCTAACATCGGAAGTTGGGGCAATCTTAAAGTAGCCGGTAAGACCGGAACCGCCCAGGTGTATAACAAGTTGTCTCATGGCTGGTTCTCGGGTTTCCTGCCTTACGATAAGCCCAGGATAGCCTTCTGCGTTTTTCTGGAAAATACCGGCATGAGCATTCATTCGGTGGTACTGGCGAATCAGATTTTTTCCCGCCTGCGGGAGGAGAAGTTGATATGACTAAATACGCTATTCCTGCCGCGGCATTTTTGATTGTCTGCCTTAGCTTGGCCACGCTTTACAGTGATATTTATCCTAGAAATGTCTTTGGCGAAAGCTCGGTATTCTTGCGTCAGTTAATTTGGATAGTTATGGGTGGGGCGGCTTTTTTTGCCTTCAGCCGTATATATTACCGCCGGCTGTTAAATTTTATCTATCCTTTTTACTCGTTAGCCGTATTCCTTCTGGCCTGGGTTTTGGCTTTTGGGGGGGCGCGCCTGGGGGCTCAGCGCTGGATAAAGGTATGGTGGTTTAATCTTCAGCCTTCGGAATTTGTTAAGCTGGCTATAATTTTAGTTTTGAGCCATTATTTTAGCCGTAAAGGGCTGGGTGAAATAAGATTAGATATCCGCCGGCTGTCGTTTTTCCGGGGGATGCTGCTTCCTTTTTTGATTATAGCCCTGCCTTTTGGCTTGATATTGAAACAGCCGGATTTGGGCACCGGGCTCTTATTGATGTTAATTTTTTTAAGTATGGTGTATTTCTCCGGAGTAAAGTTGCGTTATATTATTTCAATTTTGGCCCTGGGGGCGATAATTAGCCCGGTATTTTGGCATTTTCTAAAAGATTACCAGAGGGATAGGCTGTTGGTTTTCTTAAATCCGGATTTTGACCCTCTGGGGGCGGGATATACCATTATTCAATCCAAGATAGCGGTGGGTTCGGGACGGCTCTTCGGCAAGGGTTGGCTTTCCGGGACCCAGGGCCAGCTTAATTTTCTCCCCGAATCGCATACGGATTTTATCTTCGGGATATTCTCGGAAGAGACCGGATTCCTGGGCTTCCTATTTCTCCTGGGGCTTTATCTTTCTATAATCTATTCCTGTTTTAAAATATCCGAAAAAAGCGATGATAATTTTGGAAAGATGTTCTCTCTGGGGGTCGGGACTATGCTGGCTTTTCAGATGTATATTAATATATCAATGGCCATAGGGTTGTCTCCGGTGGTGGGCCTGCCGCTTCCTTTAATGAGCTACGGAGGCTCAAGCTTGCTGGTTACTTTTATCAGCTTAGGAATAGTTCAGAATATTAATCGCAGAGGATAAGAACACCGCAAAATCGCGAAAGTACCGCGAAAGCGCAAAAATAAAAAATATTATGTTAATGTTTTCTTTGCGCCTTCGCGTCTTCTTTGCGGTTTAGCGGCGCATTCTATTCATGGAAATGAAAAACGAGATATTGGAAGAGATTCTCCCGTTAGTAAGAAAGCCGGCCAGGTATCTGGGTAATGAATGGAACGCGGTTAGAAAAGACCCGCGCGCGCAAAAGGTAAGATTCGCTATTTGTTTTCCTGATCTTTATGAGATAGGAATGAGCAACCTGGGTTTGCGGATTATTTACGGCCTGCTTAACAGCTTACCCGAGGTATCCTGTGAAAGGGTTTTTCTTCCGGATGTTGATATGCGGGAAATTTTAAGGACCAGAAAAATCCCGCTTTTTTCTCTTGAATCAAAAATGGAGCTGTCAGAATTTGATTTTATCGGGTTTTGCCTTAGCTGTGAATTGTCTTATACTAATATGCTGGCTGTTTTAGATTTATCCGGAATACCTTTATTAGCTAAAGACAGGGATTCCGCCTTTCCTTTGGTTATTGCCGGGGGCGCTTCGGTAGGTAATCCTGAGCCGGCGGCTGACTTTGTGGATTTATTCTTGATCGGTGAGGCGGAAGAGGCCCTGCCGGAAATCATAGAAAGATACAAGGAATCAAAAATCAAAAATCAAAAATCAAAAATCACCAGGGAAGAAACCCTTAGAGAATTAGCCGGGATTAAAGGGGTCTATGTTCCCTCTTTGTATGAGGTTGAATATGATGCCCGCGGCGTTCTCAAGGAATTCCGGCCTAAATATCCGGATATCCCGGTTAGAATAAGAAAGCGCGTTGTAGAAGACTTGAATCAGGCTTATTATCCTATTGATTGGATTGTGCCGTATATACAGATAGTCCATGACCGGGCGGCGATAGAATTGATGCGCGGGTGTCCTTATAATTGTAATTTCTGCCAGGCCAGAAGCGTTTATAGCGGCCTAAGGTTGCGCTCTCCGGAGAAGGTTCTGGAACTAGTGGATAAGATATCCCACTCCTCAGGCTACGAGGAGTTTTCTTTCTTGAGCCTGTCTACCAGCAGTTATCCTTATTTAAGGGATATTGTTGTTTCCCTAAGCGATAAATTTCAGAAACAGGCCATTGCCATATCCCTGCCTTCCTTAAGGCCTAAAAGTTATCTTGGCGCCTTAGCGGAATATTTAGCCAAGGTGCGTAAGACCACCCTTACTTTTGCCCCGGAGGCCGGAAGCGAAAGGCTAAGAGAAGTTATTAATAAAAATTTCTCAATGGAGGAATTCTATTCGGCCATTTCTTCAGCCTATAAGGCGGGTTGGCAGGCCATAAAACTATATTTTATGATCGGCCTTCCCGATGAAACCAACCAGGATTTGGAGGGGATATTAGAGATTGCCCAAAAGGTCTCTAAATTAAGATTAGAGTCAGCGGGCCGTCCGGCCCAGGTGCGCCTAAGCATATCATTTTTTGTGCCCAAGCCGCATACCTTTTTTGAGCGCGAAAAGATGGAGAATCGTGATAAGTTAAAAGAAAATATTTTATATCTAAGGGATAAGGCCAGGAAGATCTCTAAAAAAATCACCCTGGATTTTCACAATTTAGAAACCAGTATCCTGGAGGCGGTCCTTTCCCGCGGAGATAGGTCTTTGGGAGAGGTTATCTTGCGGGCTTATAATAATGGCTGCCTGTTGGATGGCTGGCCGGAGCATTTCAAGCCTGAACTTTGGCTTAAGGCCTTTAAAGAGTCAGGGAAAGATTTTGATTTCTATCTCAGGGAAAGAAGCGCGGATGAGATTTTGCCCTGGCAGCATATTGATGTCAGCGCTTAAATGTTTGAGTTCATTGTCAGCTTGACTTTGGGGGGCAAGCGTTATAGTATATATAATAAAGTAAACCCCGTTACACCCCGCCTTAAAGGGCGGGGCTTTCTCGTTGATTCAAATTTAATCTGCCATTCATCCCCAGCCTGAAGGGCGGGGCTTTCTGGGTGTAACGGGGTAAAAAGGCAAAAGTAAAAAGGCAAAACTCTAGCTCTTAAACAGGGAGGGACTTATGGCTAAAAGCGCGTCATTATCTTCAAAAGGAATCAGGCATAAATTATTTACCGCTGTCTGCCTTATGTCCGTAATCCCTATTCTTGTCTGCCTCAATTTTGCTTTTCCCAGCTTATTTGTAAGTTTTCTCTCTAAGACGAGCTTTAAGTTTATAATTTTAATAATGATTTCTATCTCTTTACTTGGCTTTGTCTTAATTAAACAGATTATAGAGCATATTATCAGGATGGCCCGGGAGGTTAAGTCTATAGCTGAGGGCGATACGGATAAATATATTGAAATCAAAAGTGAAGATGAGATAGGCCAGTTAGGCTCAGCCATAAATCAACTTACCTCCAGGATTAAGGAAAATCTGAATGAACTTGAAGATTATGGTTCAAAGACCGCCCAGATAAATATAGATATCCAAAAGAGGGTCGTGACTATGTCGGGATTATTGCAGATTTCAAGCTTAATCACTAAAGGCGCCAAGCTGGATGACATCTTGCATCTTTGCGTGGAAAAACTCAAAAGCGTGGCGGATTCATCCGCGGCGTTTATTTTATTTTTAGATAGTAACGGTAAGATGGTGATGCGGGCCCAGGCAGGCTTAAACGTGGAGTGCGGCGCGTCACTGGCTGAATCCGATGAATGCGTATCGCGGGTGTTTCAAGGCGGCGCTCTTACCGTTATTGATGCCAAGAACTTTAATGCCTCCTGCCTTAAGTTATTATCCCTCTTGAATATTAAAAATCTATTGTGTCTGCCTATTTATTTGGCGCATAAACCGGCGGCTATAGCCGGGGTAGGGAATAATATCCCTGATTTTATCTATAAGCGCGATGACCAGGAGTTGCTGGATATTTTCGGCAAGCAAATGGCTATTGCCATTGAAAGCGATTGGCTGACGGCTAAGGTGGAAGGCCTGGAGATCAAAGATATGCTTACGGGCTTGTATAATGAGCGTTATGTCCGCCACCATTTAGACGAGGAGATAAAGAGGGCGATAATTTATCAACGCCCGTGCGGTTTTGTCCTGGCCAGGATACAAAATTTTACTTCTTACCAGAAGCTGTATGGCCAGGTTGCCTCAGAAGCTGTATTTAAGAAAATTGCTTCTTCCTTGAGCGCTTCGTTCTCAGGCATAGAGAAAGTAGGAAGGTTCGCGGATTATGATTTTGCCGTAATCCTGCCGGAAAAGAACAAGCGTCAAGCCCAAAAAACAGCCGAAGAGCTTCAGAAAAATGTGGAAACTCTTTTTCAGGATGAGCCGGTTAAAGATAAAAGACTGGGCATATCCATAGCGGTAGTTGAGAATCCTTTAGATGGAGTGGATTCGAATGAGCTCATATCCATTGCCCGGAATCTGCTGAATANNACTGACGGCTGATGGCTTAAAAAAAGGATTATTTTTAATGTCCGGCAAGAAGATTGTAAACAAAAAATTAGGTGAACTGTTAGTTGAAAAAGCGCTGGTTACCCAGGAACAGCTGGATGAGGCCTTGGAATTGCAAAAGGATAAAGGCGGCCTTATCGGGGAGATTTTGGTTGAGCTTAAATATACCACTGAGGATGATATCGCCAAAATGCTTACCGCCCAGTATGGTTTCGCTTATCTGCCGCTTTCCAATTACGAGATTGATCAGAGCCTGATCAATCTAATTCCTGAGCGGGTAGCCAGACAGTATTGTCTTATCCCTATTGACAAAATAGGTAATAATTTAACCATAGCGATGAGTAATCCCTTAAACAGCCAGGCGGTGGAAGATATGGAGACGCTTACTTCTTGCAGTGTGCAGACGTTTGTTTCTACTGCCTCCGACATAAAGCAGGCCATTGAGAGGTATTATAAAAACAAATAACTGCTATCAGTTTTCTGCTGATAGCTGATAACTGATAGCTGATTTAAAAATGTCTTCTTTAAGAGACCGGATAGTCCAGATACTTATTCAAGATAAGCTGATTACTCAGGATAATCTTGAATGCGCTTTAAGAGTGCAGAAGGAAAAGGGGGGACAGCTTAGCGGAATTTTAGCGGAACTGAAATTTGTTGATGAAAACAAACTTCTGGCGGCTATGTCCAAAGTCTTCTCTAAGCCAAGTATTGACATAACTCGTTTCCAGATTGCTCCCGAGGTTTTAAAAATAATCCCGCCTAATATCTGCCGGCAGTATCAAGTAATTCCGGTTTCCAAATTCGGCAGCGCCCTCACCCTGGCGATGGCTGACCCCATGAATATCCTCGCCCTTGATGACGTAAAGAGCCTGACCGGCTATCAGATAAATCCCATTATTGCCGATTCCCGCAAGATAACCCAGGCGATTAACCAATGCTATGGTGAGGTTTCCTCAAAATCGGTTATCGAAGGATTGATTCAGGGTATTTCAGCCGAGAATATAGAATTGATTGAAGATAGAGAAGAGGAAGCGATTTCTTCGGCTGAATTAGGCCGCCTTGTTCAGGAGGCCCCGATTGTTACCTTTGTCAACAAGGTATTTGAGCAGGCGGTTAATTTTAAGTCTTCGGATATTATGCTTGAGCCTCAGGAAAACAAACTGCGCGTTCGTTTTCGTATTGACGGTATGCTTAAAGAGCAGCCTGAATGCCCAAAAGAGATAAGCGCTCTTATTGTTTCGCGGGTTAAGGTTATCTCGGGCTTAAATATCGCTGAGCATCGTCTTCCTCAAGACGGAAGATTTAAGATGAAAATCGGCTCCGGCGAGGTGGATTTCCGGGTTTCGGTGCTTCCTACTGTTTTAGGGGAGAAGGTAGTGCTGAGGATCCTGGATAAATCCCAGTTGAATCTGGATATTGACCGGCTCGGTTTTCAGGAAAAAGCCCTTTCTGAACTAAAAGAATGCGCTCTTAAGCCTTACGGGATGGTCCTGGCGACCGGGCCGACCGGAAGCGGAAAAACCACTACTTTGTATTCTCTGATAAAATTAATTGACCGCCCCAAGATTAATATCGTTACCGTTGAAGATCCGGTTGAGTTTCAGATTCCGGGGATAAACCAAGTGAATGTCCAGCCGGAGATCGGGCTTAACTTTTCCTCGGCCTTGAGGTCTATTTTAAGGCAGGATCCCAATGTGATTATGATCGGCGAAATCAGAGATTCTCAGACGGTAGATATTGCCATAAAGTCCGCGTTGACCGGACATTTAGTTTTATCCACTCTGCATACCACGACTGCCTGCGGGGCAGTGGTGCGCTTAATGAATATGGGGATAGAGCCTTTTTTAATTAACTCGGCAATAAACTGTATCGCGGCCCAAAGATTGGCCCGGGTTCTTTGCTCGGACTGTAAGGAGAAATATGAGCTTAAAGAAGATGTTGCCCTTAAGCTCAAACTCAGCGCCAGAGACAAAAAAGAGCCGTATATTTTTTTCAGGCCCAAAGGTTGTGGTAAATGTTTCCACACCGGATATCGCGGGAGGGTAGTTTTGGCTGAGGTCTTGGTTTTGAGCCCTAAGATAAAGGAGCTGATTTTCAGCCGTTCCCAGGAACACGCGCTAAAACAGGCCGCCAGGGCCGAAGGAATGCAGACCTTAAGGGAAGACGGCTTGTTTAAAGTCCGCAGCGGAGTAATTTCACTTGAAGAGATGCTTCGAGTGAGCGGGGGAGATGAGTAGTGGCTGTTTTTAAAGAAAGATTGACGGAGTTGTTAGTTACTCAAGGCATCCTTTCTAAAGAGAGGCTTCAGGAGGCTTTTGAAATTCAGAAGAAAAAGGCCGTTTCCTTAAGAGAAGTCTTGCTAAAAGAGGGCTTTGTTGATGAGGCCAAGCTTATTTCCGTATTGTCCGAGTCTCTTTATATACCTACCTTAAACTTATCCAACTACCGGATTGACGCGTCTTTAGCCGAAGTTGTTCCGGAAAGGATGTCCCGCCAATATCACCTGGTGCCGATTTCCCGTATCGGCGATAATCTTACCGTGGCCATGGCTGATCCTTTGAATATCTTCGCTTTGGATGATTTAAGGCTTTTTACCGGACATAGAATAGAGCCGGTTATCGCTTTAGAGAAAGATATCCTTCTGGCTATAAATAACGTCTACCGGCATAAGGAGCATAATGTTTCTTTATTAGAGCAAGAAAAGGAAGCCGGCGGCCGCCTCTCTCAAGATACGGTAGTCAAGGTGGATGATTTTAGAGATCAGACTAACGCCGCGCCGATTGTCAAGATTATCAATCTAATGATATTGGAGGCGCTCAAGAAGAGAGCTTCGGATATACATGTAGAGCCGCAGGAATTTGATGTGAGGATTCGTTACCGTATTGACGGTGAGTTGGCTGACGCCTTTAGAATACCCAAAAGCAACCAGAACGCGATAATTGCCAGGCTTAAGATTATCTCAGGGCTGGATACCACTGAGACCCGTCTGCCGCAAGACGGCAGGTTTAAAATAAAGTCCGCGGATAAGGAGGTTGATTTTAGGGTTTCCTCTCTTCCCACCAGCTTCGGCCAGAAGATGGTGCTGCGCATTTTAGATAAATCTTCTCTCTCTTTAGGCCTTCAGCGCCTGGGATTCTCGAGTCAGGCTATGTCTGCTTTTAATGAGGTAATCCATAAACCCTACGGAATGATTTTGGTAACCGGCCCTACCGGAAGCGGCAAATCCACCACTCTGTATTCTGTCTTGAGTCAGCTGAACACCCCGGAAAAAAATATAATTACCATTGAAGACCCGGTTGAATATCAGCTTGCCGGGATTAGCCAGATTCAGGTTAATTCTGAAATAAGCCTGGATTTTGCCTCGGGGCTGCGTTCTATTTTAAGGCAGAGTCCGGATGTGATTTTAATCGGTGAAATCCGGGACGGAGAAACTGCCGATATCGCGGTCAAGGCCGCTCTTACCGGGCATCTGGTCATGTCCACCTTGCATACCAATAACGCCAGTCAGGTTATCACCAGGTTGGTAGATATGGGTGTAGAGCCTTTTTTGGTTGCTTCCAGTTTAATTATGAGTTCGGCCCAGCGTCTGATACGGCTTATCTGCGCTCATTGTAAAGAGCCTGATAATGATGTCTCGCGGCCCATACTGAAGAGTTTAGGCCTCAGTCCGGATATCGCGCTGTTTCGCGGCCGGGGATGCCGTCTTTGCGGCAATACCGGATTTTACGGCAGAAACGCTTTGCTGGAAATTTTGATGATTGATGATATAATAAAAGAAATGGTGGTAAAAGGTTCTTCCGCCCAGCAGATTGAAGATTACGCGGTTTCTAAGTTGGGTATGAAGACCCTGCGTCAGGAGGCCATAG
>DOMD01000191.1:0-3391 GCA_003510525.1 Candidatus Omnitrophota bacterium | reverse complement strand
AAAATATGAGCCAGGGCAGAGTGTTGTTAATCTCGGACAGTCAATTAATGAATAAGGCCTTGGTAGAAATACTCGCCAATAGGGATTATGAAACGGTTATTTCTGTTGATGGCGGCTCTGCCTTAAGGTATTTGGATAATGATTTTGATTTGGTTATTTTAAGATGCGGCCTCAGTGCCTGTGAGATAAAGAATTTTGTTCAGGATCTCATTGTCAGGGATTCGTCGCTGGTGATACTGCTTATGGTGGAAGACAGCGATTTTGATGTAACTAAAGAATTTCCCACCAGCGGTATCTTTGAAACAGTAAGGTTCCCCATACATAATGTCGAAAGTTTTGCTTTTCTGGTAAAGACAGCCTCTCATGCGCATTCCTCAATCGTTTCATATAAAAGGATACTATTAAGCTTGGAGGAGCGTAACTCTTCTTTACAGAAGCAGAATATGCTTCTGGCTAACCGGGTTGAGGAATCAAGTAAAAACTTAGGGCGTATGTATGAAGATCTGCGTAAAACCTACGTGCATACGGTTAAATCTTTAATTGAGGCGATTGACGCCCGGGACCATTATACCCGAAGCCACTCTGAGAAGGTGTCCCGCCGCGCGGTTTTGATTGCCGAGGAGATGGGGTTATCGGTAAAAGAAATAGAGACGATACGCCAGGCAGGAGAATTGCATGATGTGGGCAAAATCGGCATAGAGGATAGCGTTTTAACTAAACCCGGAGCGCTTAATGATGAGGAATGGGTGAAGATGAGGCTACATTCAATTAAAGGCGCCCAAATTCTGGAGCCGCTTACCTTTTTGGGCGATGTAGCTTCAATTGTCCGCCAGAATCATGAACGTTACGGCGGCGGCGGTTATCCTGACGGCCTCAAAGGCGAAGAGATTGCCCTGGGGGCAAGGATAATCAGCCTTGCCGATGCCTATGATGTTATGACTTCAATAAGAAGTTACCGTAAGGATGTTTTTAGCAAAGAGCAGGCAATTGAAGAAGTAAAACGTAATTCGGGAAAACAATTTGATCCTAAAGTGGTTGAGGCATTCTTAAGGATAGCGGATAAATTCTAAAATGTCAGTCTATAAATATAGCGCCAAAAATAAAAACTCTGAAAGCGTAGAGGGAACATTAGAGGCCGGATCTCAGGCCGAAGCGGAGAATATTCTGCACTCTAAAGGCTTGATGATTGTTTCTTTAAAAAATATCCCGGACCGGCAGTTAAAGAAAACCCGGGATAGGAAAGTTTCTCTGGATGCCCTGGTGATTTTTTCCCGCCAGCTGGCTACTATGATTGATAGCGGCATAACCCTGGTCGCGGCCTTAGAGATACTTAAAGACCAGATAGACGACCGCGCGCTTTGCGCTATAATTTCCAAGATATACCGCGATGTGCAGGAGGGAAAAAGTTTTTGCGATTCTACGGCAAAATATCCCGCCGCTTTTTCTGATTTCTATATCAATATGATTAAGGCCGGAGAGGCCTCCGGAAGGCTGGATGAGGTCCTGGAAAGGCTGGCGGTGTTTCTGGAGAAGACCGCCGCCCTGATCAGAAAGGTGCAGTCAAGTTTGGTGTATCCGGCGGTTATAATAACCATGGCTATTTCTATAACCGTATTTTTGATGGTAAAAGTTGTCCCTACCTTTAAGGGTATTTTTGCTACCTTAGGGGGCGAATTACCGGTTCCGACGCAGATATTAATTCTCGCCAGTGATACTTTAAAAAATTATTTTTTATTCATTCTGATTGCTCTGGGTGGGTTATTGTTTTTACTGCGGCGTTACATCAAGACTCCTTCCGGAAGACGAAGGTTCGATAAGCTTACTTTAAAAGTTCCCATATTCGGGCCTCTTTTTCTTAAGGCGGCGGTGGCCAGATTTGCCCGGACTTTTTCTACTTTGGTAAAAAGCGGCGTGCCTATCTTGAATACCTTAGAAATCGTTTCCAAGACTGCCGGGAATAAAATAATCGAACAGGCGGTGGAAAACGCCCGGCAGGCAATCCGTCAGGGTGAGCCTTTGTATCAGCCTTTAGATAAGGCCAATGTTTTTCCGGCAATGGTAATCAGGATGATTAAGGTTGGCGAGCAGGCCGGAGAGTTGGAGAAGATGCTTTCCAAGATAGCCGATTTTTATGAAGAGCAGGTGGATGTCGCGGTAAGCAGTATGACCAGCCTGATTGAGCCTTTAGTGATTGCCGTTTTGGGTATACTTATCGGCGGAATCGTCCTGGCTCTTTTCCTTCCCATATTTAAAATAACCACATTGATAGGTTAATAATTCACGCCGCAAACCATAATCTTTCAGGCTGAAGCGTAAAGCCCGCAGGACGCGGCGGCTTAAATTTTTAAACTTAAACCCTATGGCACATAGTATAGATTACCAAAAAGAGCTTAATTCCGCCCAGTTAGAAGCAGTGCGTTCAACTGAAGGGCCGTATCTGGTAATAGCCGGGGCCGGAAGCGGAAAGACCCGGGTGTTGGTCCATCGCACCGCTTATTTAGTCGAGCGCTCAGTCAGGCCGGAGGAGATACTTCTCTTAACCTTTACCCGCAAGGCCTCCCAGGAGATGCTTAAGCGGGCATCCTTGATATTGGATGAGCGCTGTGAGCGGGTATCCGGGGGGACGTTTCATTCTTTCGCCAATATGGTCTTAAGGAGATACGCGAATGTAGTGGGCATCTCCAGAGACTTTGCCATACTGGACCGCTCTGACGCCGAAGACACGGTTAATCTTATCCGGACCAAGTTAGGGTTTTCTAAAACCAAAAGCCGTTTTCCCAGAAAAGACGCCCTTTTGGATATACTCTCAAAAAGCGTGAACAAATCGGAGCCGCTGGAGAAAATAATTAACGGCGAATATTCTCAGTTCGCTGAATGGCTTAATGAAATAAAAAAGATAGCCCGGGAATACATTGACTATAAACATTCCAAATCTATTCTGGATTATGATGACCTCCTGGTGTATCTTAAAAGGCTTTTGAGCGGCCATGAGGACACGCGCCTTAGCTTATCCGCGAGATACCGCTATATCATGGTGGATGAGTATCAGGATACCAATAAGCTCCAGTCCGAGATTGTCTATCTTTTGACGGCAGAAAACAAAAATATAATGGTGGTAGGAGATGATTCCCAGAGCATCTATTCTTTCCGGGGAGCAAATTTCAGGAATATCATTGATTTTCCCAAGATATTCAAAGGGACAAAAGTCATTACCCTGGAGGAAAACTACCGCTCCACCCAGCCGATATTAAACCTGGCCAACCGGATAATCGAATCCAGCGAAGAGGGCTTTCAGAAAAGATTATACACTAATAAATCTTCCTCCGTCCTGCCTGTATATATTGAACTTCGCGACGAGCACCGGCAGTCAGAATATATAGTTGAGAAGATT
>DOMD01000161.1:6734-7724 GCA_003510525.1 Candidatus Omnitrophota bacterium | reverse complement strand
TCGCTGGCCTGGGCGCTTACCGCCTTGGGTAGATTCACCTTGATTCCCGACTGCACGATAAAACTTGAGGTCAGCATAAAAAATATCAAAAGCTGAAACACCATATCTATCAAAGGGGTAATATCAATCTGGCCCAGGCCATGCTCCAATTCCATATGTCTTTTAAAACGCATTTTTNNCCTTGTTAAGGGGAGGATTTCTTCCCTCCCCGCTTGCCCCACTCATCAGGCGGTGGCCTCCCCTTGTTTCTTCCCGTAGGGGCGGGTTCGAACCCGCCCCTACTCCGTGAGGAAATTCACTAATTCGGTGGCTGCTTTTTCCATCTCTAAAATCACGGAGTTAACCCGGCCTACCAGGTAATTATAGGTGATAAAAGCCGGTATGGCCACCACCAGGCCTGCCACCGTAGTTAAAAGCGCCTCCCAAATTCCCCCGGCCAGGTCTCCCGGGCTGACCGGGTGGCTGGCGGTAGACTTAAGCTGGATAGTATTAAAACAACTGACCATTCCGGTAACCGTGCCCAAGAGCCCTAAAAGAGGAGAAATGTGGGCAATGGTGGCCAACACGTTTAAATTCTTCTCTAATATCGGTATCTCATACAAAGAGGCGTCTTCAATAGCCTCCTTAATATCCTGGCGGCTCTTGCCGTGCTTTAATATTCCGGCCTTTAATATCTGGCCTACCGGGCTTAAAGTTTTATCGCAATCATAGATTGCTTCTTTTATCTTCTGTTGTTTTAGCTTTTCCAGGACATTCTTCAGGAAATAAGTAGAATTTATCTTTATCTTTCTCAGATACCACAATTTCTCTATGGCTATAGCCAGGGCCCATATTGAACTGATAAGTATGGGCCACATAATCGGCCCACCGGCCAAAAAAAGCTTCCAAAAATTCATCTGCCAAATGTTCATTTTTAAAACCCCCTTTTGTTAAATTCAAATGTCAAAGCATAAATGACAAAATAAACTCAAAACACCAATCAGACTGTGT
>DOMD01000161.1:0-6625 GCA_003510525.1 Candidatus Omnitrophota bacterium | reverse complement strand
TCTCAATTGCCTTTTGAATATCTTCTTTGTCTTCATAAATCTTAGCCGCGCGCAGTAAACCTTTTACCAATATATCCTTATCGGCATCAGGGTTGATAGCGCGGTATTCAATGACCGCTTCATCCAATTGACCGGCCTCCTCCAAACATTCCGCCAGGTTAAATCGCGCCTCGGCCTTTCCTTCTAAACCGCCTTCCTGAAGAACCTTCCGGTAGTAAGAGGCCGCCTCCGGAAAATTACCCGAAGATTTATAGATATCGGCTATCTTAGGATACACCTTTTGCTTATCGCGCTCTATCTTCTTAAATGCCTCCAGGGCTTCTTCGTAGCGGCCGTCCTTCTCGAAAGCCCGGCCCAATAAGTAATACGCATCGTCCCGCGCTGAAGGATCCTGTCCGCTCTGAATAATATCTAACAGATAACGCCGGGATAAGTCAAGCTTATTTTCCCGGAAATAGTGTTCGGCCAGGCGCCAGAGGACCGCGGATGAAACCTCAGAACTGCTGTATTTAGAGCGCAGATACTCCAGCTTGCTTAAGGCCTCCTCAATCCGGCCCAGAGAATACAAACAGTCCGCCATCTCAAACTCCGCCCTGGCCGACAGCTTCGCGTCTTGAGCGGACATACTAGCCGCCTGCTTAAAAATCTCGTAAGCATCCTGAAACCGGCCCAAGGATTTAAGGCTTAACCCCTGAAGGTTAAGCGCCCGGGCCTTATGGGNNCCCAAATAAAAGTTGATTGTCTCTCTCGCTGGCGATTCGGTGGTTCGACTGCGCTCGCCATTGATACTGAGTGACGTCGAAGTGTCAGGATATTTAGCTATTGCCGACTTTAAAACTTCGATTGCCCGGATGTATTCCCGGGATTTCAATAAAGCTAAGCCCAAACCGCTATAGACATAGCCGCAATTCGCGCAATCAGGATAGTCTTTCAAAATANNATCTTTAGAGCTGTCCGCCAGAGAAGAGAATTCCTTTAAAGCCTGCTCAGTATTTCCCGACTTTAGGTAACTTAAGCCCAGCCCATAACTTATCCTATCCGAAAATGAACCGCTCACCTCAGGATTGACCCGGCTCTCTGCTTCTTTATACGCCGAAATCGACTGAGAATAGTCTCCTTGATTGTAAAGCGCCTCGGCCTTTCCTATATACGCCTCTAAGATAATAGCGGCATCCTTAGACCGGCTGATAAGCTTATCATAGTTTTCTATGGCTTCAGGAAATCTTAAGCTCATCCCCAGGGCCAAGGCCCGGCCTAAAAGCGCGTTTTCAAAATAACCGCCGCTTTCGGCAGAAAGAGGTTTATCAAAATTCATCAGCGCCAAGGCATAATCCCCTGATTTCAAATAACTCCATCCCAAGCCTAAATAAACCGAATTCTTAAAATCGTCATCACTATCCTGAGCTAAGGCCCGCGTATAGTTATCTATAGCATAAGGATAGTCTTTTAAATAAAAACCGCTTTCGGCTAAATAAAATTTAATTAATCTTTTCCCGGACGTATCCAAAAAAACCTCCGGAATATTCCCGGATTGAGCCGAATTTGGCCTTAAATAATAGTTCTTTTCCAGATATTCAGCGTAACTTTTAAGCTGAGAGTAATCCTTTAAGTTATAAAGACATTCGGCAATCTTATAATCCGCCTCTCTTGCCAGAAGATTCCCGGGAAACTTATCCTTGAAAGCGCTGAATTTATCCTGTGCCTCTTTAAATTTACCCTGTTCAA
Source organism: Candidatus Omnitrophota bacterium (assembly GCA_003510525.1). Classification (GTDB taxonomy): domain Bacteria; phylum Omnitrophota; class Gorgyraeia; order Gygaellales; family UBA12090; genus UBA12090. The sequence continues at coordinate 4,900 of DOMD01000161.1, read as the reverse complement.
ATAAACACCAGCCCAGGGAATAATAGGCCTGAGCCAAATAAGCTGAATCCAGGCACTCCAGAGTTAACTTTTCATAAAAATTTAACGCCGAAGGTATATCCTGGCTTCTAAAATAACTCTCGGCCAGCCAATAATAAATTTTATCCTTATATACTGCCGCATCCTTTAAATTTATGGTTCGACCGCGCGGTTCACTATCAAGCAGACGATTAAATTGTTCTATGGCCAACGCGTATTTTTCTTGGTTAAAATAACACCTGCCGATATATAAGTCCGCTTCCGGTGAAAGCGCGCCTTGGGGAAATAACGAGATAAATTTATTTAAAAGGTTGAGGCTGGTATCGTAAAAACCATTCTCAAAAGCGCCCACAGCCAAAGAAAACTCCTCTTGTTCTTTTTTATCAGAATCAGTCTCCTGGGCACAGACAAAAGCGCGATGCGAAAATATCAAACACCACAATAACAACGCGAAATTTAAAAATTTTAATTTGTTTTTAAAATTTTTTGCCTTTGCTTTGTAATTTTGATTTTTGATTGCCCCTTGATTAATATTCAGCGGGATCCCGCTTTTGCGGGAGATTTTTGATTTTTGATTTTTACACATCCAGCACCTTCTTCAGATAGCTTCCGGTATAAGACTTATTTGATTGAATAATATCCCGCGGCCTCCCCTGAGCAACCACCTCACCGCCCAAATCCCCTCCCTCGGGCCCTAAATCAATTATATAGTCGGCTCCTTTTATCACATCCAGATTATGCTCAATCACAATCACGCTGTTGCCTTTATCAACCAAACGGTGCAAAACCGATAAGAGTTTATCCACATCGGCAAAGTGCAGTCCGGTAGTCGGCTCATCCAGGATATACAGGGTATTCCCGGTTGAGCGCTTGCTCAACTCCGAGGAAAGCTTAATCCTCTGGGCCTCGCCTCCGGAAAGGGTAGTCGCGGACTGGCCTAACTGAATATATCCTAAACCCACGTCGCTAAGGGTATCCAGGATATTTTTTATTTTGGGGATGGAGGAAAAAAACTCTCCCGCCTCCTCAACCGTCATATCCAGGACATTGGCTATGGTTTTTCCCTTGTAGTTGACCTCCAGGGTCTGCTGGTTAAAGCGCTGTCCCTGGCAAATATCGCATTTCACATACACACAGGGGAGAAAATGCATCTCAATTTTCTTTATCCCGTCTCCGGCACAAGCCTCGCATCTGCCGCCTGAGACATTAAAAGAAAATCTACCCGGGCGATAACCCCTGACCTTGGCCTCAGGCAGGCTGGAAAAGATATCGCGAATATAAGAATAGACCCCGGTATAAGTAGCCGGATTGGAACGGGGAGTCCTTCCGATAGGTGATTGATCCACCACAATCACCTTATCAATAAACTGATACCCCTCTATTCTTCTGTGCCGGCCGGCTTTAAGTTTACTCTTATAAAGCCTTTGCATTAAAGCCGGGTATAAAATATCGGACACCAGGGTGGATTTTCCCGAACCCGACACCCCGGTAACGCAGACCAATAAACCCAGGGGTATTTCCACATCTATATCTTTAAGATTATGTTCGGCGCCGCCGATAACCTTAAGCGTCTTTTTAGTATTTATAGGCCTAGCACTTAATTTAGGGCCTATTTTCAGCTCTTGGTTTAAATACCGCGAGGTGAGGGAATCTTTATTTTTTAGCAATTCCCCAACCGGGCCGCTAAAGATCACCTTGCCTCCATACCTGCCCGCGCCCGGGCCCAAATCCACCACCCAATCCGCGCCGCGGATAGTTGCCTCATCGTGCTCAACCACTATTAAAGTATTGCCTAATTCTTTAAGCGCTTTAAGGGTAGCCAGAAGCTTATCATTATCTCTTTGATGCAGGCCGATACTTGGCTCATCTAAAACATACAAAACTCCCACCAGGCCCATTCCCACCTGGGCCGCCAGACGGATTCTCTGGGACTCTCCTCCGGAAAGCGTGGAGCTGAGCCGGTCTAAACTTAAATAACCCAAACCCACATCAACACAAAATTTTAGTTTTAAGATTATCTCCTTTAAAGCCTGATGGGCGATAAGCCTCTCTCTTTCCTGAAGCCGCAANNAGGACAAGGCTGATCCGACATAAAACGGGAAATCTCTTCCTTTAGATAATCCGACTTGGTTTCTTTAAACAGCCTTTCCAGGTGAGGAAGGACCCCTTCATAGCGCTTACCCCAAATCAATTCATCAGTGCCATAGAGAATTATCTTTCGCTCTGAAACGCTTAATTTTTTAAAAGGTTTTTCTGTGTCGATCCTCAAAACGCGGCATAGCTCCCTCAAAAAGCCGCGATAATACATAGCATAACCTCTGGGGCCTTTTCTCCAGGGCTCAATTGCCTCAATCACCGGCCTCTCTTTATCCGGAATAATAAAATCCGGGTCAAATTCAAATTTTACCCCCAAACCATTACAGGCCGGACAGGCCCCGTAAGGAGAATTAAAAGAGAAAACCCGCGGCTGGACCTCGGCGTAACTTATGCCGCATTTCAGGCAGGAATATTCCTGGTTGTAGAGTTTATCTCTTGAGCCTGATGAAACTATAACTACCCCCTTGCCGACTTTCAGGGCTGTCTCCAGCGAATCCGCCAGCCTCTTCTTATCCTCTTCCCTGACTATAAGCCTATCCACTACCGCCTCAATATTGTGGAGCTTATATTTATCCAGATNNGCCGGAATTTCCCGGTATTGGCCCTTCTTGCCCCTGATTAAGGGTGTAAGTATTTCTATTTTCTGATTCTTAAGCCCGGATAAGACATCAGCGCTGATTTCATCCAAGCTCTGACGGGATATCGCCTGTTGGCACTTATAACAATGCACGATCCCAATCCGGGCAAAAAGAAGCCTTAAGTAATCGTGGATTTCGGTCTGGGTGGCCACGGTGGAACGGGGGCTTCCTCCGGCAGTCCTCTGCTCAATAGAGATAGCCGGGGAGAGGCCCTCAATAGACTCCACATCCGGCTTCTGCAGCTGCTCTAAAAACTGGCGGGCGTAACTGGAGAGGCTTTCCACATAGCGGCGCTGGCCTTCGGCGTAAATAGTATCAAAGGCAAGAGAAGATTTTCCCGATCCGGAAAGACCGGTTATAACGACTAATTTATTTTTAGGAATATCAACATTTATATTCTTTAAATTATGAACTTTAGCCCCCCTAATATGTATAAAATCTTTTGAAGGTATCGCCATAAATGCCTAATTGTAATCCGAAAAACGATTTACAGCAAGATTCGACATGTCTCGCTCCATCTGATAAATTATGGCTAACATTGCAAGGAGGTAATTAACAATGAGGGACAAGTTTTTAACAACGCAACAAGTCGCAGCTTATCTGCGCATCAATCTGTTCACCTTATACAGGATGATTAAGAAGAGCGAGGTGCCAGCCTACAAAATCGGTGGTCAATGGAGAATAAAAAAATCAGAAATCGAGTTGTGGCTCACAAAAAACTCCAATCAGACGCGCGTTTGAAAACTTTTCCAAAGGAAAAGTCAAAAAGCCGCAAGTCCATTGGCTTACCTTGGACTCGGCTTTTTTGTTTTGGAGAGTAACTTATAATAAACGTATGCTAATATGGGAAGACTTCAAAAAAGCTCCTTCCGGGCCGGGAATCTATTTTTTCAAAGACAAATCCGGAAAGACTTTATATATAGGCAAAGCGCAAAATTTAAAATTGCGGCTTTTAAGCTACGCGGATTTGAAAATGGTCGAGCCGCGCAAACACCAAATGCTTAAAGAGGCCGAAAAAATTGAATGGCGCGAGCTTGAATCCGACATCGAGGCTCTTATCGAAGAAGCCATAGCCATAAAGCGATATAAGCCGCAATACAACATTCTTTTTCGCGACGACAAACAGTATTTTTTTGTGGGAATAACAAAAGAAAAATTCCCACGCATCTTTCTAACTCATCAAAAAAACAAACTAAAAACTAATAACTTTAGACTAATAACTAGATACATCGGCCCCTTCACTGACGGCGGCGCATTAAAAATGGTCATGCGATCTTCGCAAAAAATTTTTCCTTACTGCACATGCAAAGAGAAACACAAGCGCCCTTGCGTGCGTTCGGAAATGGGCAGATGCCTTGGAATATGCTGTATTGATGAAAAATACGCGAATAAATCTTTTAATGACCGCGACGAAAGGGAAAAAATTTACGCAAAAAATATCAGGGCGATAAAAAATGTCTTATCCGGAAGAAAACAGAATGTTTTTAAAAATATGGAGCGGGAGATGAAAGCCGCTTCAAAAACCATGCGGTTTGAAGACGCGCGAAAATTGCGCGATCAAATTTTTTCACTCGAAAATATTTTCCGGCACAGGGCAATAATAAAAAGGGAGCTTGATCCGGAACGCCATAAAGCCCTTACATTAATCCAAGAATTGCTTTCTTTACCGGACATTCCACACAGAATCGAGGGCTATGATATTTCAAATTTGCAAGGGTCAAGCGCCGTAGGGTCGATGGTTGTTTTTAAAGAGGGCGTGCCTAAAAAATCAGATTACCGTCTTTTCAAAATCCGACTCAAAACCGATAAAGGATCTAACGACACCGCTATGATTCAAGAAATGCTCCGGCGACGGCTCAAGCACAACGAATGGCCTCTGCCTGATTTATTTCTTATTGATGGCGGGCTTGGACAATTTAATGCGGCGAAGAAAGTTCTCCAATTTTACAATTTGACGACGCCTCTCACGTCGCTCGCGAAAAGAGAAGAAGAACTATGGATAAATCCGCAAAAAAGACTCGAGCTTAAAAAACTCCCACTCTCTCTTTTATTCCTTTTCCAGCACATAAGAGACGAAGCCCACCGGTTTGCGATAAATCTTCACAGAAAGAGAAGGTCAAGAGCGTGTTCTAACTAACCTCTTTTGA
>DOMD01000218.1 GCA_003510525.1 Candidatus Omnitrophota bacterium | reverse complement strand
AACCAAACAATCTTAACGCGAAGACATCCTTTAATAATCCGCAAAATAACACATATCCGGCTATTTTCCTGAACTCCGAATTCATCGCCATAACTATCACCAGAATAAAAAGCAAATCCGGCTTGACGGCAAATGGCCACAAAAAGTAAAGTATATTCAACTGGAATAAGCCTAATACCACTATCAGAATTCCTAAACGAGTCACCTGCTTCAACAAGAAAATTCCTCACTTTGTTCAGGATGACCTTCAGTCACCCCCTCTAAACCATCCCCAACGACACAGGAAAGCATTTCATACTTTCCTGTCGGTAGCGGTTGCCGTAAGGCAACGAGAACAGCAATAGCTATTGTAAATACACCTGTTATAATTTGAGCGGCTAATGATTCATTCTTTGATATGTAATAATAAACGGAGTTCCCATGATAGTAGTTACAATAACGATAACTATGCCTATCCTTAAATGATATTTTGCGTATCTATCTCTAGCATTGCAGTGTTTCTTCTTCCCATACATGCAGTCAATTCGTATCTTTCCCAATTCCTGGATTGTATTTTCATTTCCCACAGCTAACTCCTTTTTTTATTACCTAATTTGGTCAGAAGATCCGCGGGAACGTCTTTTTGTTCATTGATACATTCGCTCAACAACTTTAGGTCTTCGGGGCTTAGATCGATCTTAGCCATAATACTCCTCTATTTTCCCGACTTAAATTCAACTTGCAATTGGGTTTTCATCTCCCGCTCAGAAGGCAGAAGCGCTTTCAATTCTTTCGGCGGATGGGCCGTCAGCCGGTACTCCGCCACCCCCATGGGATTTACCGCGCGCCGCATGGCATATTCAACAATAACGGAATCTTTTTTGACGCACAGGATAATCCCAATAGAAGGATTTTCGTCCTTAAGTTTCACCTGTTCGTTAAGCAGATCAAGATAAAAATCCATCTTGGCGGTGTATTCAATTTCGAACTTTCCAGTTTTCAGCTCTACCGCGACAAGACTTTTCAAGATACGATTATAGAAAAGTAGATCCACAAAATACTCATTATCTTTGAGGGTAAGGCGGTACTGATTTCCGATAAAAGAAAATCCCTTGCCAAGTTCAAGCATAAACCGCTTGATCTTCTCAACCAACCGCCGTTCCAACTCACGCTCAAGCACAGGCCTTTTAATATCAAGAAAATCAAGATTATAAACGCTTTTCAGGGATTCATCCGCCTGTTCGGCAAAATGTTCAGGAAGCGCTTTTTGGAAATTATGCTGTTTAGGGATTGTTTTTTGATATCGGTATGCCCCTGCCTTGATCTGATTCATCAAAACGTTTCTGCTCCAGCCCATTTCAGCCGTAGCACGAATATAATATTCACGCTCTTTGGGATCTTTAACCATCTGCATAATGACAATATTTTGTCCCCATGGGATTTCTCGCACAAGCTGTGCGAGTTTTGGGTTATCCTTATACGTAAGATACAGAAACCGCATCCTCCATAGATTTTGAACAGAAAATCCCTCTGCCCCATTAAATTCCGCGATTAAATCAACAGCGAGCTTTTCAACCACACCCTGTCCCCAGCCGTGCTGTTCCTGCCGCTCAATAATGCTTTTTCCAATATCCCAGTATAATTTTATATGTCCATTATTGACCGACCGAGATACCTGTATCCGCGCTGAAATAATGCGCGATTTAACTTCATTCAATAACTTAATATATTCTTTGCCGATTATGTTTTTCATCCTAGTCCCCCATGCATTTTACTAAAAGCGCGTTTAAAATATCCGTCTTTGTTTATCCGGGCATCTTTGGCAATAAGGTAAATTTATTGATGCGCAAAAACTTATAACCATAGCTTTCACCGTTAAGTTTACTCAAGGTTTAATATGAATATAGCAAGTATATTCTTGTGCTGGCGCTGACCACTACTATGGTAATAACCCTCTATTTACCAACAATAACCAGCACCTCCCTGATTCTCTTTAGATTCACCGCTGTTCTAACCACACAATATTTACCCAAACCCTGGTCATCATTTTTAACTGCCTCAATGCTGCCGATTAAGACTCCGGAGGGAAGATCCTGGTTAATCCCGGAAGCCAACACTATATCTCCTGGGATAATATCACTATCTTTCTCCAGATAGCGCATAGCCAGGCCCCCTAAAAGTGTTCCTAAAACCAATCCTTCCTCCCGGGTTCTCTGAATAAAAGCCCCTACGGCGCTATCGGGGTCGTTAACCAACATTATCTTGGAATTATTGCCGGAAACCTCCACTATTCTTCCCAGCAGGCCTTCATCATTAATAACCAGGTTTCCGGGCATTATGCCCTGCTTCGAACCCTTACTGATAATAATACCGGCTGACCAGTTATCAGGATCCCTGGCAATTACCCTGGCGGCTGCTGTCTTAAATTGATAGCTGTCCTTTAAAGATAAAAACTTCTTTAGCCGCTCGTTTTCTAATTGGAGCTCCGTTACCCTGAGAGAATCACTTTTAGACCTGGAGATTTCTTTTTTGAGCCTGATGTTTTCTTCGAGGATGAATTTGTAGGTGAGGACGGCCTTGGTATCGGCGATAAAGCTTGAGGTGATTTCTAAAGGAAGGGAAAATAAAGAAAGGATACCCGACTTAAGAGGGAACGAAAAAACAAAGAATACTATAATAACTATAAGGGCTATTAATGGAGGGGGAAGCTTTGCCGGATTAAATTTGAACACATTAGGGTAGAAGAAATGTATTAATGAAGTTTGGTGGGGATAGTCAGCCTTTTAAAATAGCTGGTCTCATCCAGGACTTTTCCCGTGCCCATAGCCACCGCGATAAGCGGGTCATCGGCTACATGCACCGGAAGGCCNNCCATGCTCAATCAAATCCGCGGCCAGCTCCGGAGGCGTTCTTTCTAAGACTATCTTCACCGATTCCAGGATTGCCCGGATGGGATCCTGCAGGGCATCGCGGATTTCCTCTGAGGTTATCTTGATGGCTTTGGGAAGACCGGCCACTAGATCCCTTCCCCTAATCTCCATGCTTAGTTCTTCTTCTAAAGGATAACCTGAACCTATCTTGATTTTGATATCTTCGGCAGTGCGCTCTCCAACCATCAGATTGTAAGTTTTCTTGAGGTATTCAGTTATAGTCTGATCCATTTCATCGCCGCCGATGCGGATTGAGCGCGCGAAAACCATCCCGCCTAAAGAAATAACCGCGATCTCGGTGGTGCCTCCGCCGATATCAATAATCATATTACCTATGGGCTCATTGATGGGAAGCCCCACCCCGATGGCCGCGGCCTTAGGCTCTTCTATTAAATAGATTGAACCTGCCCCGGCCCGCTCCGCGGATTCCCTGACCGCTCTTTTTTCCACCTCAGTAATCCCTGAAGGTATGGCAATCACCATCCGCGGCTTGGCTAAAACCCGGCGGCGCTGGGCCTTCCTGATAAAATACCTCAGCATCGCTTCGGTAATCTCAAAATCCGCGATTACCCCGTCTTTCATCGGCCGGATTGCCAAAATATCCCCGGGNNTCGCACAAAACAATTCCTTCGCCTTTGACATAGACCAAAGTAGTGGCAGTGCCTAAATCAATGCCCAGATCATTAGAAAAAAGCCCTAATATATCATTGACCTTACGTTTGGCGCCATCAATAAATTTTATGAATTTTGACATTATAATTGATTACCTTAGCAGTACCGCCCGGTCGTCTTCCTTAACCTGCTTAATCATATCCTTGGTAACCAGGGTAGCCACGGACATGGTGTCCCTGACCTCTTCCACCTTAGCCTGGCCGAGCTTTTTATCCTTGCGAAAAAGCTCGATGGTCTGACCTATGCCTACATTTTCCTTCTGGCCTAAGTTCACTACTATAAAGTCGTATTCCTTATTAACCACCAGGACCTTCCCCTCTAAAGGCGCTGCGGCCGGTTCGGAAGAACTAACCTGAGGAACATCCGCGGTAGAAGACGCGGGGGCAGCCGGCATTGCCGGGTTGATATCCCCAGCGGGAACCGCCGGCACATTGCCCGCGGCAGGAGCAACCACTATCTTATCTAACTGCTGGACGTCCTTATCTTTAGCTTTAGGATTGACTTCAGATTCTTTCAGTTTCTGCTCTAAACTCTGTTTGGCTGTCTCAATGATTGTTAATTGATTTCTCAAATCATCCAAAGCCTCTTTGCTGGCTTTAAGTTCTGCCTCTAAATCAGACTTGGCAGAAGTCAAATCCCCTATAGTGCTTTTGACTCCGGAAAGCTCAGCCAGAGCGCTTTCCTTGGCCTCCTTTTCCAGGGTAAGCTCATTATTTACTAAGGTAAGCTGATTATCAAAATCCTTAATCTTGGCCTGTTTCTGGGCTATATCCTGCTTTAGGTCATCAATCTGACCCTTTAAGTCAGTAATCTGCTTTTCCGCTGAACGCTTCTGCACCTCTAAACGCTCTTTTTCTTCAGTTAAAATGACGTTTTTTTCTTTCTCCTTCTGCAGGCCCATAAAACCTAAAACCGCCGCCGCGATTGCCGCGATCAGAAGAATAACCAAAAGCATTACCGGACCCTTAGCCTTATCTCCCATAATTCCTCCTTTGCAACCGCTGAAACGCTGAATTAAGATAAATACTCTCCGCTGAAGCGCGGAAATTCAATAAGTCTTCTTCTGCGTTTCTNNCTTAACCTCAATTATAACAATGAGTTTTAAAAATGCAAGTTTTTTTTAAATAAAAAACCCCGTGAGCAATATTAGAAACTTGCTCACGGGGTAAAAGGGCAATGGGTAATTGTTTTTGCTTTCTGGTCTTTTTCGCTTTTGAGTTATTAATTTAAACTATGTAAGTTCTTTTCGCTTACGGCAAATCTATCTTCCTTAATGGTATACCTGCGGGTATCGGCAATGACTAAGGCCTCTTTGTAGTCCGGGGATGCTTCCCTGGCCTCAAACTGTTGAAGTTCAAAGATATCCGCTAAGCAGAAGATAAGGCTGTCTACCTTATCTTCAGTCTCTCCCTTTTCAAAGCAAGCGGCTAAGTATTCCTTGAGCCTTTGGCCGGAGGGCGCCATCCCTCCTTTTACCATATTCCGGATATCAGCTAATTCCGTATCCAGGTCAAA
>DOMD01000007.1 GCA_003510525.1 Candidatus Omnitrophota bacterium | reverse complement strand
AATACAGTTGCGCGTAGTTCCGCGACACTCCATGATTAATCTCACCAAACTCCTCTATAATGTTTCTTCCTACGGCGACGAACTGCGGTATAAAGAAAAGATAAGCCCGGCGAAACGCCGGCCGATTGTGGTCTGGAATATGGGACAACGCTGTAACCTTGCCTGCATCCATTGCTATTCGGATTCAGCCAACAAAAACTATCCCGGCGAACTGACTACTCCTGAAGCCGAAAAGATGATCCGGAATTTAGCGGATTTCAAAGTTCCGGTCCTGCTTTTCTCCGGCGGAGAGCCGCTCTTAAGAAAAGATTTGTTTCATCTAAATGACTACGCCCGAAAACTAGGGTTAAGAACAGTAATTTCCACTAACGGCACCCTGATAAACCAAAAGACTGCCCTAATAATAAAAGAAGGCGGATTTGATTATGTAGGGGTAAGCTTAGATGGCATAGGCCGAAACAACGATTATTTCCGGGGCAAAAAAGGGGCCTTTAAGTCCGCCTTAGAGGGAATACGGAATTTAGTCCGGGCAAAACAAAAGGTCGGCCTAAGGTTCACCATTACCCGGCACAACTGGCACGACCTGAAAGATATCTTTAAATTAGTGGAAAGAGAAAATATTGACCGGGTCTGTTTTTATCACTTGGTGTATTCCGGCAGGGGCAGTTCAATGTCCAAAGACGACCTCGCCCATCAAGAAACCCGCCTCTCTGTTGATTCCATTTGTGATTGGCTAAAGTCTATGTATAAAAGAGGGATAAATAAAGAGGTGCTTACCGTGGATAACCACTGCGACGGGCCCTATCTTTACCTGAAAACAAAAAAGGCCAGCCCTAAGAAAGCGCGGGATATCCTGCGGCTCTTGAGCCTTAACCCGGGTAATTCCTCAGGTATAGGCATTGCCAATATTGACGCTTTAGGCTTTGTCCACGCGGACCAGTTCTGGCGGAATTACTCCTTCGGTAACGTCCGTCAAAGGAGCTTCGGAGAAATTTGGACGGACACCGGCGATACGCTTATGAAAAGGCTTAAAAATAGAAAATCAAGCCTAAAGGGACGCTGTAGAAAATGCCGATTTTTAAGTATCTGTAACGGAAATTTCCGGGTCAGGGCCGAAGCGGTTTATAAAGACCTTTGGAGAGAAGATCCCGCGTGTTATCTGACGGATGAGGAAATNNTTGGAAATTGGTGTTTGGTTATTCTTAATTGATGGGAATGGTGCTGACTTTACTGAATTTAATGCCTACTTCGTTGGCGCCTTGAGGCTGATCCTTGCCCGCCGGCTTAATCCAGGCCACTTCTCCCAAGACATAAAAATGTCCGGAATTAGGCAAAATCTTAAATTTTCCGGATAACTGACTGCCCAGACGGATATTGCTTTCTGAAACAATCCGCATGCCGCTGGGGCTTATGTCTACCAACGTGCCTTCATGGGGCTTGCCTTCTTTACTTTCTAAAGATGCCTTTTCTTTGGCCTGGGTGCGTCTGAATTTACGTCTTTCCTGCATATTGCCCTCCCTAATCCTTACGCCGGTCTTTCACGTAAATACTCTTACCCAGCGTTTTGGCGTATTGCTTAAGCTCAGCCAGGGATTGAACTATTTCTCCGATGTGGGAAAATTTACGGATTTCGCTGGTAATCAGCCCTATAGAAACGCTCATTATGGGAATCCGACACAGGTCGCCGCTTCTATTTTTAGTGGTAATATAGCCGTTTAGCCTGTCTTCCCGGTCATAGAAAGAAAGAATGGCCTGGTCAAAATCCCCGATTATTTTCTTGCAAATAGCTTCGGCGCAATCGGGCGTAGTAATAAAAATAAAATCATCCCCTCCGATATGGCCCAGGAAATCCGTCACATTCCCTAATACCCCCAAAGCATTGCTGATGATAAGGGCGATATGGGAAATAACCTGGTCTCCTTTTTCAAATCCATAGCGGTCATTAAATTCCTTGAATTTACAAAGGTCTACGTATCCGGCGGCTAAGGGAGTTTTGGCCTTCACCCTTTCTTCCAGCTCCCTTAACAGCGAAACATTTCCCGGAAATTTGGTTAAAGGATTAGCATCCAGGTCGCGGGTCATGCGCACTAAAGAAGCCTTGACCCGGGTTAATATTTCGCCGGCCTCAACCGGCTTCTCGATATAATCGTCGGCTCCGGCATAAATGCCTTTTATCTTGGTCAGGGGGTCCTTAGTGCTCAGGAGCAGAATAATATTTATGTGGCGCAGGCGGAAATTTCCCCGAATGTTTTTACAAAAATCAATAGCGCGGGTATTCTGGTTATCAAAGTCCAGAATTATAAGATTAAAAGTATCCTTGCCGAGAATTTCTAACGCCTGCGCGTGTCCCGGGGCCGAGGCGACATTATAGCCTTCTCCTTTTAAGAGGGCGGATAGAAATTCGTTAATCTGCGCTTCTTCAACCAGAAGCAGTATGTTTCCGTTGGATAAAAGTTCCATATTGTCTTTCTGCCGGAATAACTTTACCGGGCTTAATCGGCTCAAGCAGACAATTAATTGCCGCCTTTATTGGTCGGACTTTACTTTCTGGTAAATTCGGGCGTTGGAATCTATGTCCTTAAAAATCTCTCTGGCTTCGGCAAAGATTGTCTCGGCCCTGCCTTTAATTAAGTATCCGCCGATTTTCAAGGATTTGTAGAACTTCATCAGAATCTGCTCCTGGAGATCGCGGTTAAAATATATGAAAACATTCCGGCAGAAAACCACGTCGGTATCCTTGATATTATCATTTAAAATTAAATCCAAATACTGAAATTTAACCATACTTTTAATTTCATCATTCACCGCGTATCTTCCGCCGCCCAAAGAGGTAAAATAACGTTTAAGGTATTTCTCATTAACATTCTTTAGGCTGTCTTTATTGTATGCGGCTTCCTGGGCATCCCTTAAACATTTTTTGTCAATATCCGTGGCGTATATCTCAACCGTAAAATTAAACGGCTCGGCCCTCAAAAGTTCCTTGAGCGCGATGGCTATCGAGTAAGGCTCTTCGCCGCTGGAACAGCCCGCCGACCAAATCCGGATAGACTTATCGTTCTTTTGTTTTTTTTGGCTGATCAGGTTCTCTAAAAGGTATTTTGCCGTTACCCAGACCTCGGAATCGCGAAAAAACTCCGTAACATTAATACACAGGGTTTCCAGGAGCTTATCGTATTCCTCGGGATGATTCGGCAAAAACCTCATATACGCGGCATAAGACTCCTGACCGGTAGCCCTGATCCTCACCGCCATCTTCCTCTTAATAACTCCCTGATGGTATTGCCTGAAATCCAGCCCCCGGTCCTCAAATATCTGGCGCAGGAGAAGCTGAAACGACTGCGCCCGGTCTTCCTTAACTTTATGCCGGGGATTTTTGCTGATCGCCTCTATGGCCTCTATGCACACCCGGGCGATAACTACCTGATGCTCAACCTTTAACTGCTCGCTCAAAGCGTACATTTCACCCTGCTCGGTAGTTACATACTTCGCCGGAACTTTAGAAAGCATATAAGCCAACATATCATTGCGGCAGGTGGGGCAGGCGCAGATATCATAACGCAGGGTCAAGGAATTATTAAGAAAATCCCGGGCTAAATCTTCGACTATATTTTTAAGCTTGCCAATCATAATATATTAAATTCTCCCGACGAAAAGCCGGGCCTCCCGACTCTGCCGGCAAAATGACAAGGCGCGAAATTCAAAAGCATAAACATAAATAATAAGCATAAAACTAAATCTTTGTCGTTTGGATTTTGTCATTTGTCATTACTTGTAAATATAGCATAAATAGCGGAATTTAAAAGCATTTTTTATTTTTGTAGCTATTTTACTTGAAAATTTATCATAAATGTAATAGTATAATGTAGTTATGGCTAAAAAAGTATCGCGCCCAAATAAAGAATCCGATATTGATAACTCAAGACAGAAGACTATCGGAGGATTCACCATGATTGAAACCATAATGGTGATTGTTATTCTGGGAATTCTGGCGGCTTTGACTATTCCCCGTTTCAACAGCTTCTACGGGATAAAGCTGGCCGGGGCGCTAAAAAGCGTGGTTTCAGATATCCGTTATGTCCAGCAATTTGCCGTCTCTCATCACGCTGACGGGGAATAGTCAAAGCCGCCAGAATTCCCAGAATNNAACTCTTATCGGGCCTGCTACTGCAACGAAGCCGACGGCGCCTGCGCCAGCGGCTCCTGCACTAGCGGCGCTAACTGGTCAGCCATACCCGACCCTTTTACCCGCTCCGGACTACAGATAAATTTTACCAGCGACCCTCAATATAGAGGGATAGTAATAGCCGGCCCTAATTTCGAAGGAACATCCGCTTTGCGCTTCAATTGGCAAGGCATACCTAAAAATTCCGGCGGCAC
>DOMD01000100.1 GCA_003510525.1 Candidatus Omnitrophota bacterium | reverse complement strand
CATTGCTTACCGCGGTAAGGATTGAGGTGTTGGTGTTTAAGGATATTGCCGCCAGGCCTGGCCTTTCTTTCTGGAATCGGCCCACAAATTCAGCCGCGATGTGCTGGGCGTCCGCGGCTGAGCCGCCATTACCAAAAATCAAAACCTTACCTTTGGCCTTGTAGCAAGCAATAATCAGCTTGGCGGCCTTAATGATATTTTCTATCTGATTATGCAGAATTTCCTCTTTGATGTGGATGGCGTCATTAATAATGTCAATAATTTTATCGCGCATTTTTGGCTCCTNNAGTCACTGTGCGAATTAATCCCGCAGCGTGCGAAGTAAATTTCGTAGAAATTTACGAGCGTTTACGCAAGGGAAACCCAATTAACTCCACCAAGCGAAGCAGGAGATTTTAGCCGAAGAAAACCCTGGCTATCTCATAATATTCCGGGTCAACCGTCTTAAGGGTTCCGGTCGCCTTTTCTAATGGCACCGAGATAATCTTGTTTCCCGATAAAGACACCATCTGGCCGAATTTTTTTTCCTTAACCAGTTCAACCGCCTTAACCCCGAAGCGCGTCCCCAAAACCCGGTCAAAAGCGGTAGGAGAACCTCCTCTTTGGATATGGCCTAATACCGATACCCGGGTCTCATAACCGGTGCGCTTTTCAATTTCCTTACCCAAGATTTCTCCAATCCCGCCTCAACGCACATGGCCGAACTCATCTATCTTTTGCTCCTGCAAAACCATTGTCCCTTCTTTAAAACGCGCTCCCTCAGACACCACTACAATACTAAAGGTCTTGCCTCGCTGATGCCTTTTTTTAATCAAAGCGCAGACCTCCTCGATATCAATAGGAAATTCCGGAATCAACACCACATCCGCTCCTCCGGCAATACCTGCCTCCAGGGCGATCCAGCCGGCATGCCTGCCCATCACCTCCGCTACCATAATCCGGTGATGGCTTTCGGCAGTGGTATGCAAACGGTCAATACATTCGGTGGCAATATTGAGGGCAGTATCAAAACCAAAGGTATAATCGGTGGCTGAAAGGTCGTTATCAATTGTCTTGGGCACTCCCACCACATTCAAGCCTTCCTTAACCAGTTTAGTGGCTACCCCTAAAGTATCTTCCCCTCCCACGGCAATCAGGGCGCATAAATCCAGAGCCTTGAAATTAGCTTTTACCTTCTCCAGGCCGCCTTCCTTTTTATAGGGATTAGTCCGGCTGGTGCCTAAAATCGTCCCTCCTTTAGGCAGAATTCCTGAGATTGAATCCAAATTTAAAGTTATGGTATCATTTTCTATAAGGCCCTTCCAGCCGTTTTTAATACCGATAACCTCAAATCCATCATTCATTGCTTTACGTACTACCGCCCGGATTACCGGATTCAATCCCGGACAATCCCCTCCTCCGGTCAAAATTCCTATTCTCATTTTTAATTACTCCTTTTTGGGTTTATTGAGTAACTTGAGCTGCTCGAACTTTAACTCAAAAACTCCATAAACTCAACAAACTCCATTAACTCGATTATCTTCCGTAACCGTAAAATGGAATAGCCGGCTCCTTAGGCTCGGAATCGCTTTTTTTCTTTTCTTCCCCGGAAACAATCTTAGCCACGTGTATCTTTACCACAATCGGCTCGTCAATTCCCCTCAGGATTTCGCGGATTTTGTTTTTGACCAATTCCTGCAGACGCTCGGTAAGTTCAGGAATACTGGTTTCCGAACGCAGGTCAAGCCGGAGGTTAACCGTAAAGCCTTTTTTCCCTACCACCACATCCGGCCTCAAACTTTTAACCTCGGGAACCTGCAAAGCTATTCTCTTAATTAAATCTTCAAGGGCGGCCAAAGCAATGCTCACCTCGCCGCTGGGAGTAGTAAAAGCGATATTCTTTTCTCTCTGCATCTTGCCGATGACGCTCTGGGTGAAAGAAACGCTGATTAAAATTATCAAAGCGCTGATTAAGCTTAAAATCAAAGCCGAATTGGGATTTCTGCTGATTTCAGTAAAGATATTAAAAACCATAAGCGGAGTAACAATATTAAAAGCCAGGCCAAGCAAGCCTAAAGCAAAGAATATAAAAAAAACCATGTTAAATACAAGTCCAATTAAGGTAAATGTCCTCATTGTCGCGCCCTCGCTTTAAAATCACCTGTAACCAACAATAGCAAATAACCAATAATCAAATCCCAATAACCAAAAAATAATCAATCATCAATAACCAATTACCAAATGTTTGATTNNAATTGAATAAGCTTGGTAAGCAAAATAAGCTCTAAATAAAATAAATCAAACGGCTTGATGATATAATCGTATACGCCTTCCCTGATTGCCTCCTTGGCCTTTTCTTCGTCAGGATATCCGGTAATCATAATCACGCTGATATCCTTGTTTATAGCTTTGATTTTACGTAAAACCTCAACTCCGTTCATTCCCGGAAGCATCACATCCAGCAGAATCAATTTTACATTTTCCTTCTCAACAATCTTAATGGCATCCTCACCGTTTTCGGCAGAGACAACATTAGCAAACCCTTTGGTCTTTAAAAAAAGCTCTAAAAAACCTCTCACCGTCTTATCGTCATCCACAACCAATATCTTACTTGAAGCATTAATATTTACTTCGGCCATTGTGGTATCCTCCTATGGTAATAGTCTATTAACTAAATTTCTGCCTTCTCAATCGCCTGAATACTTATCCTGATATCTCTGGGGGTTTTATCAATCATCTTCTCAAGAGCCTGCCTGATTTTTACCTCCGCGTTTTCGGCCACCTCGGATATGTTACACCCATACTTAATTGTCAATGGGACGGTGAGAATTATTTCATCATTTTTGCTGAACTCAACCTTTATCGCGCTTCTTAGGCTCTTTATGCCCAGCAGATCTATAATACTAAAATCTTTTCTTCCGCCAACCCGCTTTACCCCCTCTATTTCCGAGACGGCTATCTCGGCAATAGAAGCGATAACGTCTTTATGAATTTTTACCGTGCCCACTTCCAGCTTTGAGTTTTTCTCCATTGGCGGTATTAAATCTTTGCGCCTTCAATCTTAAAGGTATCGTTTATAAAATTGGTGGAAAACTCACCCTTAACAAAAAAAGGGTTTTTCAAGACTTCCCGGTGAAAATCTATGGTAGTCTTTATCGGCTCAATAATAAATTCATCCAGGGCCCGGCGCATAATCTGGATAGCTTCTTTTCTATCTTTTCCCCGGACAATCAGCTTGGCCACCAGGGAATCATAATACTGACTTATGGTATACCCGGAATACACATGGCTGTCTACTCTCACCCCCGGGCCCCCGGGAAAATTCAACACCTCTATCTTTCCCGGCGAAGGCATAAAATTATTCTGATAATCTTCGGCATTAATACGGCATTCTATGGAAGAACCGCTCATCCTGATATCATCCTGCTGGAGTTTTAACTTCTCGCCCCTGGCGATTTTGATCTGCTCTTTAACTATGTCTATCCCGGTAACCATCTCGGTAACCGGATGCTCAACCTGAATCCTGGTATTCATTTCCATAAAATAGAAATTTTTCTTATCATCAAGCAAAAACTCAATGGTTCCGGCGCTCACATATTTTACCTCTTTAGCCGCCCGTATCGCCGTTTCACCGAGGCGTTTGCGCAATTTGCTGTCCACGGCCGGAGAAGGAGATTCCTCTAAAAGCTTTTGATGACGCCTCTGGATTGAGCAATCTCTTTCCCCTAAATGAAGAATCCGTCCGTATTTATCACTCAAAATCTGGATCTCAATATGCCGCGGCCTCTCAATATATTTCTCAATATACACATTGGCATTGCCGAAATTCGCCTCGGCCTCAGCCTGGGCAGTCATCAACCCTGAAGCCAAACTGATGTCGTTATGGCACACCCGCATACCTTTTCCGCCGCCTCCGGAGGCAGCCTTAATGATAACCGGATAACTTATGCGCTTGGCGACTTTTATCGCCTCATCCTTATCCTTTATGGCGGATAGGCTTCCGGGAACTATAGGTATGCCGCATTTACGCATGGTCTCTCGGGCCTGCATCTTATCACCCATAAGGCGGATATTTTCCGGGGTCGGCCCGATAAAGGTTATCCGGCAGGATTCGCAGATTTCGGCAAAATGGGGATTCTCAGACAAAAAGCCGTAACCCGGATGTATGGCATCCACGTCGGTTATCTCGGCAGCTGAAATGATGGCGGGGATATTAAGATAGCTGTTGGCTGAGACTGCCGGCCCGATGCACACCGCTTCATCAGCCATGCGCACATGTAAAGAATCCCGATCGGCCTGAGAATACACGGCGACAGTGCGTATACCCAGCTCTTTACAGGCCCGGATAACACGCAAGGCAATCTCTCCGCGGTTAGCTATAAGTATTTTGGAAAACAATTTATGGAAATAACGGTTTATAGTATATAGCGTATGGTTGATAGCTATAAACCATAAACTATAAACGCGTCATTTAGCGGGTTTCTATCAAAAAAAGGGGCTGGCCGAATTCTACCGGCTCGGTATTATCCACGAGAATTTCTAAAACTTTGCCCCTCACCTCAGACTTAATCTCGTTCATTAACTTCATCGCTTCAATAATACACACTACTTGTCCGGGCTCAATATCCTGGTTAACCTGCACAAACGGCGGAGCTTCGGGTGTGGGGGCGCGGTAAAAAGTCCCTACCATCGGGGACTTAACCTCTATTCGGTTAGAAGCTATTTTTGAAGAAGCCGTTTCCTGGGCCTTTGACTCAAGGACAGGCGCCGGGATCCTTTCCCGCTCAATAAATATAGGCGCTCCTTGAGCCTCCGGAGCTTGAGCGGTATTCTTTTTAAGCTTTATACGCATCCCATCTTTCTCAATCTCCAGCTCCAGAAGATTNNTTCTCATTCATCAAAACCACCATTTCTTTAATCTCTTTTACATTCATCCCGCACCTTAATTAGTTCGTTGAGTCTTTTGAGTTCATAGGGTTAGTTGAGTTTAAAAACTCAACTAACCCAAACAACTCAATAAACTCAACAAACTCAAGCAACTCAATAAACTAATTAACCCGCTCCACATAGCCGGCGGTCCTGGTATCCACCTTGATTTTATCCCCAATATTGATAAATAAAGGAACCAAAATCGTGGCACCGGTTTCAACCTTTGCCGGTTTGTTCCCGCCTTTGGCCGTATCCCCTTTTATCCCGGGTTCGCTTTCTACGATTGTCAGCTCAATGAAATTAGGCATCACAATATTTAAAACCTGATTCTTGTAAAAAAATCCTAACACCTCCAGATTATCCTTAAGAAACCTGGAGTTCTCTCCTAGGACATCGGATGATATTACCAGCTGGTCATAATTCTCCTGGTCCATAAAATGATACATCTCACCTGAGGCATAAAGATACTGCAGTTTTCTCTGCTCCACAAAAGCTTCTTCTACCGTATCCTGGCCCCTGAAGGTGCGCTCCAGCAGATTTCCGGTGCGCATATTCTTTAGCCGGGTGCGCACAAAAGCCGAACCCTTAGCCGGCTTGACATGCTCAGTCTCCATGATCTGAAAAACCTGGCCGTCCATAAGAATAGTTACCCCGACCTTAAATTGATTTATCGAGAACGCCACTTAACACCTCAAAGCCTTTCTTAGTTACCACTACCATATCCTCTATCCTAATCCCAAACTTACCCGGCAGGTATACTCCCGGCTCAACCGTAAAGACCATTCCCTCTTTGATTATAGCCTTATTTTTATTGGATATAGAGGGTTCTTCGTGAACCTCTAAACCTATTCCATGGCCCAGGCTGTGGCCAAAAAAACTCCCGTATCCAAAGCCGGCAATATGAGCCCTGGCAATATCATCCACAACGTTTATCGCGACCCCAGGGCGAATTGCCTCCATCGCCTTCGCTTGGGCCTCCCGGACAATCTGATAAACTTTGCGCTGAATAGAGGTTATTTTACCCAAGAAAAAAACCCTTGTCAAGTCAGATTTATAACCGTTTATCTCTGCCCCCATATCTACCAGCACCATATCATTCTTACCCAGCCGTCTTTTNNTCTGGCGGATAAAACGTTCCAGTTCGCCGGCAATCTCCGGTTCAGTCAACCCGGGCCGGATATAACCTTTAATAAACCTGAAAGCCGAGACCGCGATATCCACTGCCGCGCGGATTTCTTTAAGCTCATCCCGGCTTTTAATCTGCCTTAAGGATTCAACTATATTAAAGGTATCTAAAAATTTAGTCTTTTCGCCAAGGCCATCCTTTATCTTGGCATACTCGGCGTAAGTAAGGCCGCGGGCCTCAAACCCTAAACGCTTGATTTTTAATTCCCGAACCAAGGCAGAAATATCTTTAAAAAGATTCTTATACTGAAAAACATCTATACCTTTGAGGCTTTTCCTGGCTTCTTCTAGATAACGAAAATCTGTAATAAAATAAACCTTGCTTTTAGAAACCAAAAGATAAGAATCATGAGCTCTAAAGCGGCTCAAATAAGAAACATTAGCCTCCTGAGAAACTAAAAAACCGTCCAAAGAACTGTTTTTCAGCTTTTCCCGGAAGGAATTCAGGCGGGACATTTATTTTTGGGGGCCCAGGAGCTTAAGGATAGCCAAAAGCCCCAGAAGATAGCTATTCTCGCCAAAGCCGGAGATTTGGCCTTTGGCCACCGGGGCAATCAGGGAGTTATGACGAAATTCCTCCCGGCTGTAGATATTAGAAAGATGCACCTCAACCGCGGGCAGGCCGCAGGCTGAGATGGCATCGCGGATGGCTACGCTGGTATGGGTATAGGCCGCGGGATTAATCAGGATAGCCTTGAATTTATTTTTACTTTTTCCGATTAAATCCACTATCCGGCCTTCGTGATTAGATTGAACAATCTCTAATCCGACTTTTTTTTCCTTGGCCAGCTTAAGCAGTTTAGAATTGATTTCTTTAAGGGTAATCCGGCCGTAAATCTTGGGCTCACGCGCGCCCAGAATATTCAGATTCGGCCCGTGGATGACTAAAATTTTAAGCATTATTTATTCTTTGGGCGTTTCGGCCTCATCAATCAGCATTATCGGGATGCCGTCTTTTACCGGATACTTACGTTTACATTTGGTGCAGGCTATTTTTTCCTCACTACCGGAAGTTTCCAAAACCACATCCGCCTTGCAGGCCGGGCAAGCCAGAATATCCAATAATTCCTTATCTATCATTTCTAAGTTCCCTCCTGTATAATCTATATAACAATCATTCCGGCATAGCCAACCACGCTTGAGGTATCGCCGGTTGCTTCAGCGCTGGTCTGATACTTGATTAATTCCGCCTTCTTCGCTCCCAGGCTTTTGGCCGCGCAAAGCATCGCGATCGCCGGGGCATAACCGCACATTGAGATATTCAATTCCTTTACCCTGGAGTAAAGTTTACGCTCATCTAATTCCTGGATAGCCTCAATAGCCTGATGGTCCTTATGCCGGGCACTTTTGGCGTCTTCATAATGGGTCATATCCGATGAGGCCGCGATCAAAGTTTCTTTTTCTAAGCCGGCTTCTTTTAAACCTGCGGCGATATCCAGGCCTAATTGCTGATAATTTTTAAAATCACCGCTCCCTACCGCGATTGGGACAAAGGTAAAATCCTGGAAGAAATACTGAAAAAGGGGGAGCTCCACCTCAATGGAATGTTCAAATTTATGCGCCTGAGTATCGGATTTCAGTAAAGCGGACTTACTTAACAGCTTATCGGCTAAGGATGGGTTTATCTCGACCTTTCCCAAGGGCGTCTCCCAAGAGCCTTCGGCCATAATGCTGAAATTCGCGCCCATTCCGGTATGATTCGGCCCTAAGATGATCAGATTCTTTTTTATCTTAAGCTGGGAAACTACACTATAGGCAACACTGCCGGAGTAGATATATCCGGCATGGGGAAGCAGACAGGCAATAGCCTCTCTTTGAATAACCGCCGGTATTCGCGCCCCGGCAAATGATTTTATCTGTTCCCGCAATTCCCGCGGCTTTAAAGGGTAAAACTGTCCGGCCACTGCCGGCGGCCTAATTTCAGCCATAGAGGCCCTCTAAGAATTCTCTGGCCCGGACAATCTCTCGCGGGCCCGCCGGATAATGCGCCTCCAGGGTTTTGATGGTGTCTTTTTTAATATAAGGCTTAAGAACACTAAAATCAAAATCTCCCGCTCCGGGAGCCAAGTGATCCTGAATTCCTTTAATATCATGCAGATGCAGGCCTAATAAATACTGCTGATATCTCTCTAAATAATCCTGGTGCCTCACAAAACCCAAATTCTCCCAGAGCTGGGCATGCCCGGTATCATGCCAATAAAAAACATTAGCCCCCTGAAAACGCTCTAAAACTTTGGCCATCTCCTCAAAAGAAGGAATTTCCCGGAAATAAAACCTGTTTTCTATTCCCAGCTTAACCTTTAACCTGGCGGCATAATCCACCAATTCTTCCAGGCTCCTTAAAGCCGCGCCGAGGTGGCCGGATATCTTTTCTTCTCTTTCCCGACACATCTTATCCTTAAGACGCAGGGCCGGAGCCGATGATAAACCGCCGTTATCATGGTAAAAGATACATAATTCCCGGGTGCGGTCAGGAATTTCCACCCTTCCGCAATGCAAGACTACCGCCTCAGCCTTCAACCTAAAGGCGGTATCAATGCTGATTTTGGTATACTTGACCGCTTTCTGCCTTTGTTCCGGATCAAGCGAAGACAAAGAATAACAATCCGGTAAGGCCTCCTCCCGGTTCAGCCCTTCAGGCACGGGACAGTAATTATGCAAGGAGCGGACACTAATCTGCTTTTCTTCAGTTAAGCGCGCGATATCCCTGACAATTCCTTCAGTAAGATTAAAACTCAATTCTACCGCGCTAAAACCTAAATCCTTTATTTCCCGGATAATCTCCTTACCGTTATTATAACGAAAAGCATTCCAGGCGGTAGAAAGAGAAATGCCCATTACCTTGTGCTTTTAGATCTCTTACGCTTGCGCTCGCTGGGCTTTTCGTAATGCTTGCGGTCGCGCACTTCTTTCAAGATGCCTTCCTTGTCGATTTTTTTCTTAAATCTCCGCAGGGCCGCTTCAAACGGCTCATCTTTTCTGATTACTACTTCTGACATTTATCTCATCTCCTTTTGCCTAATCATATCACCTATGATTACAACTGTCAAACACCTTTTTTAAACCGCGAAAACGCGAAAGAATTAGCACCGCAAAGGCGCGAAAAAATTTACGCGAAATGGTGTTTGATGAATACGGGTAATGAATACGATTAATAAAAAAACAAAAAAAACCGAAAAACGAAGAAAGCACTCTTTTTGCTTTTGAAGTTTTTCGGTTTTTTAGCTTTTCGATTCTATCGGATGCTTCCGGGTTAAACTGTCGCTCTTAGCTGAATCCTCAAGGAGTTGATGAAAGATACTAAGCATAGCCTGTTTTCAAAGGAAAAATACATGCTTCCTTTTATCCGGCAGTAAAATATCTCCATCCGGTTTTTTCTGTCTTGTTTCTTAAAGACATACAGGTTAGGCTGGGGCAGGGCTTTGTTCTCGCCTTTGGCCTCAAAAACCCGGCAGACCAAATGACGGTTGACTGTGGTCCGGATGCCTTCCTGCTCAGATAATTCCGAACAGGCCAGCACCCTCTGGCCTTTGGCTGGTGAGGTAATATTCCTGAATTGCAGGTCTCGCATTTTTTAGCTCCTTAATATGTAGGGACAGAACATTGTTCTGTCCCTACAAAGCGCAAGGTGCTGAGTAAGTTATAGCGGGATAAAACAGATGCAAATGTTAACTATACTTTTTAAAAGTGCTTAAGAATAGCTCAAAAAAAAGGTTTTTTGCTTTTGTTTATCCACTTCTTCTCTCCTGCTACTCAAAGTATACCATTAATATATATGGTTTTCAACCCCATATTTGGCTTTTTGAGAAAGCGCTTTCCCTATGCTAGATTTTCTTTTTTTTGTTAAGGATTAAGCGGGGTTCTTGATTTTTTAATAATCTGGAGAGGTTAGGCTTATGGCGGGCAATTATAAAGATGGATAAACCCAGGCTCATCAGGATAAGCGGCCAGGGTTGCCTGAGGACGATAAAAAACACGGGGAAAGTGACCGCGCTGACAAGGGAAGCCAGAGAAACTATCCGGCTGAATAAAAAAACCATAAGCCAAATCAAGATTTCACTGAGTAGGATAATTTTTAGGACAGAAAACTTCAGGCTGAGGCCAATCAAAACTCCTAAAGTAGCGGCCATGCCTTTGCCGCCTTTAAAATTAAGGAATACGGTAAAACTGTGGCCTAAAACCGCGATAACTCCGCACAAAACCCTGATCAACAATTCATTAACTACCTGCTGTTTAAGGATAAAATCCGCGACCGGGACAACGCCTATCACTCCCTTGAGGGCATCCAAAGCCAAAACCGTAATCCCTATAGCCGGGCCTAAAACCCGAAAGGCATTAGTGGCCCCGACATTGCCCGAGCCGTGCTTACGGATATCAATTCCTTTAAATATCCTGCCGAAGATATAGGCGGTGGGGATTGAACCGATAAGATAACTCAATAGCAAGCCTAAAATCAGGATCAAAACAGCACCTTTAATCCTTTTCTTAAATAATCTATTCCGGAAAGAACAGTAAATGCCGCGGTAAGGGCCGCGATTATTTCTAGGCCCGAAAATTGTAACAAGACCGCGATAATGGTAAGCATCTGAAAAAAGGTAGTATATTTACCCCATTTACTGGGGGTGAGAATAAGCTCGTCTTTAATCACATAAATCACTGCCGAGCCCAATAAAATAATCAGGTCGCGGCTTAAAACAATTATCACCAGCCACAAAGGAATAGGCGCGCCCGGCAGATTATCCTTGAGGTAGATAAAAATAAAAGCGCAGGAAAGCATAACCTTGTCCGCTAAAGGGTCTAATATCGCCCCGGCTTTAGTCTTCTGTTGCATAATCCTGGCCAGGAATCCATCCAAGGCATCGGATATCACCCCTAAGAAAAATATTCCCAGAGCCAAAAACCTTAAATAGTCCTTGGCCGGTTGATAATATAAAATCGTTGTAACAAAAAAAGGGACCGAAACAATCCTAAAAATAGAGACCTTATTGGCAAAACTCATCCCTTTGGTTTTCTTATCCATGCTCGTTTTAGTCTATTAAGCTTATCGAGTCTATTGAGTTAAACTCAACAGACTAAACGAACTCAATAGACTATCTTATAACTCTTATCCTGTTGGGCGGCCAGTAAACTACCATTGCCTTGCCTAAAACATTCTTTTTGGGCACGAAACCCCAATAACGGCTGTCCCGCGAAGAAGAGGAATTATCCCCTAGAACATAAAAAGAGTTCTCCGGCACCTTAATTATTTGTCTTTCCTTACCGAAGTCGCTCTCCGGGCGATTGTAATAATAGCGGTTATGGATAAATTGGTCTTTATTTAAGATGCCGTTAATATAGATACTACCGTTACGAATTTCCAGCGTTTCGCCCGGTAAGGCCACCAGGCGCTTGATAAAATCCTTTTTGGGGTCTTCAGGATATCTAAAAACAACCACATCCCCTCTTTGCGGCTGTCTGAATGCCGGAAGCCTGATTCCGACGAAAGGCACTTCAGCGCCGTAGATAAACTTATTCACCAGAATCCTGTCCCCCTCTATCAAGGTCATACGCATTGAACCGGTAGGTATCTTAAAAGCCTGGACAACAAACTGGCGGATAATCAGGGCCAGGATAAGAGCGATAATGATTGACTCGGTCCACTCCCGGATCTCGGATTTTATTTTATTTTTTCGCGTTCCCTGTCTGTTTATCCCGCTATCGGCGGGGCCGGCAGACAAGTATTCCTTAACCTTGCGCCTGAGCCGGAAGCGGGGGGGATTTATCGCTTTCATATCTTGAGCACCTCCAAAAATGCCTCTTGAGGAATCTCCACTTTGCCGAACTGCTTCATCCTGGCTTTGCCTTTTTTCTGTTTTTCCCATAATTTACGTTTGCGGGTAATATCCCCGCCATAACATTTAGCGGTTACATTTTTTCCCGCGGCCCGGATTTTCTCCGAAGCGATTATCTGACTGCCGATAGCCGCCTGAATGCTTACCTCAAACAACTGCTTAGGGATAACATCTTTTAACCGGCTCACCAGGTTTCTTCCTTTTTCATAAGCCATTTCTTTATGAATAATACAGGAAAAGGCATCGCAAGGCTCCCCGTTTATAAGAATTTCTAATTTTACCAATTTAGCCGGAAAATAACCGATAAACTCATAATCCAATGAACCGTAACCCCGGGTTGAGGATTTTAAGCGGTCGTAAAAATCAACTAAAATCTCTGCCAGGGGCATATCATACACCACCTTGACCCGGTCAGCGCCTAAAAACTCAGTGGCATTATAAATCCCCCTCTTTCCCCGGGATAGCTCATGTACCGCGTCTAAATTATCCGTAGGCACCAGCATAGTTACCGAAACATACGGCTCTTCACACTCATCAATATCCTGCGGCGAGGGGAATTTGGCCGGGTTATCCACATCCACGATCTCACCACCGCGCTTCTTTATCCTGTAGCCGGCGCTGGGAACGGTCAATATCAAATTTAGCCCGTATTCTCTTTCCAGCCGCTCCTGGACTATCTCCATATGTAAAAGCCCCAGGAACCCGCAGCGAAAGCCAAAACCAAACGAAGGAGAACTCTCCGGCTCATGAATAAAAGAGGCGTCGGTAAGCCTAAGCTTCTCAATCGAAGCCCGCAGTTCGTCAAAATCTGACGCGTTCACCGGATACAAACCGCAAAAGACTAAAGGCTTCAGCTTCCTAAATCCGGGTAAAGGCGCGCTTAAGGCATCCTTGGCATTAACTACGGTATCCCCTATGGACACATCCGCGGCGCTTCTGATGTTAGAAATAAAATATCCCACCTCACCACAGCTTAAAGTCTCCACCTTAGTCATCTTTAAATTTTTTAAGACCCCTAACTCTTCTATTTTATAGGCCCGGCCCGGTGACGAGAGCATCTTCAGGGCGTCATTTGCCTTAATCATCCCCTCAACTATTTTTAAGAAAACTATCACTCCCCGATAGACATCAAATACCGAATCAAAAATCAGGGATTTTAAGGGCTGATCAGGGTTACCGGAGGGAGGCGGCAAGACTTCAACAATCTTCTCTAAGATTTCCTCTATCCCTTTACCTTCTTTGGCTGAGGCCAATATTATTTCATTCTCATCAAAGCCGAAAGCGTCAACCAACTGCGATTTTACCCTTTCCACATCCGCGCTCTGCAGGTCAATCTTATTAATTACCGGAATGATTTTTAATTTCAGCTCTTTGGCCAGGTTAAAATTGGCTACGGTCTGGGCCTCAACACCCTGGGTGGCGTCTACCACTAAAATCGCGCCTTCGCAGGCGGCCAAAGCCTTAGAAACTTCATAGGTAAAATCCACGTGTCCCGGGGTATCAATCAAGTTTATTCTGTATTCGCGCTCTTTGTCCCCTTTGGCGTAGGTCGGCGTCCA
>DOMD01000067.1:512-3958 GCA_003510525.1 Candidatus Omnitrophota bacterium | reverse complement strand
AACAAACTTGGGAAAGAACTACATTTGTGTCTTGACACATTTACTGAAATATGTTATATAGGCAGTAGGGGGTGAAGGTAATGACAAAAATTGATTCAGTAAGAGAGAGATTAAGTATTGATGTGTTTCCCGAAGAACACCGGCAGATAAAGGCCTCCGCGGCCCTTCACGGCAAAACAATCCGGGAATATGTGATTGAGAGCGTGCGGGAGCGCTTACGGCTGGAGAAAGAAGAAAAAGAGTTATCGGCAATAGTTGAGCATCTGGATAAAGACCCCGTCTTAAAGCGATTGTGGGATAATAAAAAGGATGCCTCCTATGACAAGATGTAGGCAAAAAGACATAGCTTTGGTAGATTTTGGTTTTTCTGAAGGAACCGGATCCAAAAAAAGGCCGGTCTTAATCATAAGCAGTGATAATTATCATAGAAATCGTAAAGAGGTAATTGCCGCGGCTATCACCAGCAATATAGGAAGAATTTTGTTTGCTGATACCAGGATGGCGGATTGGAAAGATGCCGGCTTACTGTATCCGTCTTTGGTTACCGGAATAATTCGCACCATAAAAGAGAATATGGTAATCCGGAAATTAGGGAGCATTTCCCAGAAAGACTTTCTTATGGTTCAAGAGAATCTTAAAAAGGCAATGGGGTTTTAACCCAATGTTTCTTTTAGATGTTTCTGTTCTTAGCCCAAGGGGGGTTATTTTTGAGGGAAAGGCCGGGAGTGTTATACTGCCGGGTGAGCAGGGCGTTTTTGAAATTATGCCTTTTCATAAGCATATCTTAAGTTTGTTGGTAGGAGGAAACCTGACGGTAGACGAGAAAGATATCCCGGTGAAAAGAGGTATCGCCAAGATTGAATTGAATAAAGTAACCGTGATTATTGAATAACCCGCGCGTATTCGGGCCCTAAAAGAATGAACCGTAATCTTTCTCTGATAATAATCTTTGGTTTATGCGTTTTGGGGCCTTGCATGGTGTTCGCCGCCACCGCCTACGCCAGCATCAACGCTTTAGGGAGGAATCCTTCATCTGCTCCAAAAATATTTACCGCGATGGTAGTCGCCCTGGCTTTTGCCGGGATATTGTCGTTTATCGCCATGCTGATTGTGTTTCAGCTTTTTAGCGCCAGCCAATAAGGGGGTATCATGCTGATAGTCTCTTTAATATTTATTCAGGTTGTGATTTTTGCCGGGATGATTTTTTTATTGAAAAACATAATGAGTAAAAATGTGGGGACGGCTACTAAGCATTTGGAGGAGATGGGCCAAGAGTATGTTAAGAAGGAGAAAGAAATAGAAACGCAGCTTGAGGAGATAAAGCAAAAATCCCAGGAGATATTGGCTAAGGCTGAGGCTGACGGCTTGAAACAGAAAGAGCAGATAGTGAAATCCGCCCAGGAAGAAAAAGATAAGGCTATAAATACCGCCCAGGCCAAGGCCGATGAGATTATGAACCAGGCTGACCGGGCCTATAAGGCGCTTCTTGAGCAGATAAATAAAAAAATAGAGGAGGGGGCCAGGGAAGAGGCGGTCCGGCTTTTAGGCAAGGCCTTGCCTGAAGATCTCAGGCGGGATATCCATAATCGCTGGGTCAGTGATTTGATAGCCGGCTACCTCCAGCAGTTAGACCGCCTGCGGGTGGATGGGGTGGTGGCTCAGGCGGCCGTGATTTCGGCTTTTTCTCTGAGTGAGGAGCAGCGCCGGGGGTTAAGCGAAAAGATCAAGGAAAAATTAGGCCGGGACTTAGAGATAAAAGAAGAAGTGAACCCGCAGATAATATCCGGGCTGGTGGTAAATATCGGAAGTATTGTTTTTGACGGAAGCCTGAAGTCAAAGATACAGCAGGCGGCGTATAGTTTATAATATTTACTAATTTGTAAAGGTTTAGGCCGAGGCTTAGGTTAAGATTTATAGAAATGACCCATAACTAATTTATTCTCAGCCTTAACCTTAACCTTTTATTTTCACAAAATATGTCCACAGTTGGTTTTGACGTTAGGGAAAAAGGTATAGTTAAGTCGGTCCGGGAGTGTATTCTTACTATAGACGGGCTTCCTTCAGGCTTGAACGGCCAGATTGTTGAGCTTAAGCAGGGCGGCCGGGGTATGGTTACCGGTTTTAAGGAGAACGAGGTCCAGGTTTTGGTCCTTAATAGCAAGTCTCCTATTCGCACCGGTGATGAGGTATTTAGCCGGGGAGAATCCTTGCATCTGCCGGTGGGTGAAGCCTTTTTAGGCCGGGTGGTTAATGGTTTGTGCGAGCCGGTTGACGGCCGCGGTGCTATAGCTCAGAATGCTTTATATCCGGTATTTAGAGACGCCCCCGGGGTTATGGATAGGGTTCCTCTTAAGGAAACCTTAGAAACCGGAACCTTGCTTATCAACGCGGTTATTCCTATTGCCAGGGGCCAAAGACAGCTTTTGATCGGGGACCGGCTTACCGGAAAATCCACGGTGGCCCTGGATGCCATTCTTAACCAAAAAGGAAAGGATGTTATTTGCATCTACTGTTGTATCGGGAAAACCGGCTCCAGCCTGAATAAGGTGTTAAATCTCTTGTGTCAGAAAGGGGCGATGGAGTATTCTATCGTGGTAAACGCGGTGGCTTCCTGCTCAATGGGAGAACAGTATATCGCCCCTTATACCGCGGCTATGTTAGGCGAATATTTTATGTATAACGGTAAGCATGTCCTGGTGGTTTTTGACGATCTCACCCGCCATGCCTGGGCCTACCGCCAGATCTGCCTTTTGCTGGAGCGTGCCCCCGGGAGAGAGGCTTATCCGGGAGATATCTTTTATATCCATTCTCAATTAGTTGAAAGGGCGGCCTACCTGAAGCCGGAGTTAGGTTCAGGCTCAATGACCTTCCTGCCGATTACCGAAATACTCCAGGGTGATGTTACCGGTTTTGTCTCCAGCAACCTGATTTCCATGACTGACGGCCAGATTTATTTTAACATTACCCTTTTTAATAAAGGCATTAAGCCGGCAATAGACTTTGGCTTATCGGTTTCCCGTATCGGAAGCAAGGCCCAGTGGCCGGCAATGAAGGCCTTGAGCGAAAGGTTAAAATTAGAATACATCCAGTATCAGGAACTGCTCCAGATGACTCAATTGCGCACCGCCGGACTCTCCAAAGAAGCGGAAGAAAAGATAAAAAGAGGACAGGTGATTACCCAGCTTCTTATCCAGGATAAAAATAAGCCCATGCCTATGGAAGGCGAGATAATTTTATTATTTTGTTTGAGCACGGGGGTCCTGGACACCCTGCCGCTGGAGGACTTAAGGAAATTCAAAGAAGGGTTTATTGAGAAAATCAAAGAGTGGTATCCTGAGGTTTTTAATGACCTAAGAACCACCCATGTCCTGGGCGACAATAGCCTGGAAAAACTTTATGAGGCATTAGGCAAGTATTTTGGAAGCTAATGTAGTGTCCCTAACGCT
>DOMD01000067.1:272-412 GCA_003510525.1 Candidatus Omnitrophota bacterium | reverse complement strand
ATTTGATTTTTAAATTCGCTAAAGATGCAGTTACTCTCCCAAATAAAAAAAGATATGGAGTTTAATCAGGGGCTTTATAGCCTGATTGATGTTTTAAAATCCATAGCTATTTCTCAGTATCGTTCGCTGGAGAACCGGAT
>DOMD01000067.1:0-182 GCA_003510525.1 Candidatus Omnitrophota bacterium | reverse complement strand
GTTTACGCCCAGGATAGCGGAGTCGCCCTTACCGCCTTTGGCGGGATTAAGGACGATACCCGCTTAGTCCAGGCTGAGGAGCTCAGGGACTATGTTATGGATCAGGAGTTAAAAAGGGAGATGGGGGCCTTAAAGATAATCTATCCTTATCCGCTTTCTATTGTTTCCCAGGCCGTGGGGAC
>DOMD01000066.1:852-12450 GCA_003510525.1 Candidatus Omnitrophota bacterium | reverse complement strand
ACCGAGCAATGCGAGGCAATCAAATAATCTTTAACCTTCGGCTCTATGGCATAAGCTATGAGCGCCGCCGCCGAGGAAATAAAGCCGTCCATCACCACCGGCACCCGCTTAGAAGCCGCGGCCAAGACTATCCCCGCCAGGCCCCCGATTTCAAACCCCCCAACCTTGCTCAAGACATCTATGGCGTCTTTGGCCTGGGGTTTATTCAAGGCTATCGCTTTTCCAATAATTTCTATTTTGCGAGAATGGGTCTTATCATCTATGCCGGTGCCTCTTCCGGTAAGCTCCTTAACCGGCTTACCGGTTATCACCGCCGAGATGGCGCTGGCAGAGGCGGTATTACCAATACCCATTTCCCCTATCCCAACGATATCTATGCCTTTATTCCATTCATCCAGGAATATTTCCATCCCGCTTTCTATTGACCTGACTGCCTCATCCTTAGTCATTGCCGGCCCCTTGGCAAAATTTTTGGTTCCTAAACCTATTTTTTTATCTATGAAATTTTGATTTTTGATTTTTGATTTTTGAATTTGTTCTGCTACCCCCAAATCCGCCACCACCACCTTTGCGCCAATATGAGCGGCCAGGACATTGATTCCCGCCCCTCCCCGGATAAAATTATAAACCATCTGGGCGGTTACCTCCTTAGGATAAGCGCTTATACCCTCTTCAGTAACCCCGTGATCCGCGGCAAAGGTAAAGATAACCTTATTTTTAAGCTCTGGCTTATCCTTACGGGTTATCTCCACCACCTGCTTGGCCAATTCTTCCAGCCGGCCCAAACTCCCCCGCGGCTTAGTCAGGTTATCCAGCCGCTTCTGGGTCTTATCGCTAAGCGAATAGTCAATCTTTTCAATTCCGGCTATTGTCTTATTCAAAAGTTCCATTTCTCTTCTCTCCTCCCAATAAAAAACCCGCCAATGTTTTGTGGCGGGTTGCACCCTTTATTTATTCTATGGCCCTTATCCGCGAGGTTCTTACTTTTATACAGGCAGGTCTTCTGACTTAGGATTCACTCTACCGCCTGCGCCTTCCCGGCCTCTTTAGGCCAGTGGTCTTTCGCAGGTTTCGTCATCCCTTACAGCGGCGGGACCGCGGCTGATTCACACAGCCTTCCCTTTCCTATATAATTCAAATTGTTATCTTCTTTATACTACAGCGCCTCTATCCTGTCAAGCCTTTTTAATAGTTCTTTCCCATATTTATCGCAAATGGAAAGAACTTGATTACAGAGATTTTTAAAAGATTACAGCGATTTTATGTCGGCAATAAATCTCTGAAATCTGTATTTAATCGCCGTAATCAGAAGCTTTCCTGTAAAATTTAGCCCAGCGCGCGAAATTTTGTCTTAACTTGATGATAAATAATAGATTGTAGAGAAAGCTTGCTACAAATTCGGGAAAGCTTCTTTTTAATCCTCACCATGTTGTTACATCTATTTCAATTTAAGAGGAATCCCGGCCTGGATAAAGACCGCCTCATCCGCGGCCTTGGCCATTATCTGATTAGCTAAACCTGCGATATCCCGGAACTCTCTCGCCAATTTATTCTCCGGGACTATGCCTAAGCCCACCTCATTGGAAATCACTACCACTGATTCCCGCATCGCCTTAATATAAGCGGCGGCATCCTTAATTCTTTTTATAACCGCCCCTTGCGTTAACCCCTTATGCATCAGGTTAGATAAATATAAAGTCAGGCAATCTATAATGATAACCTCGTATTTATGCTTATGCTTCTTTAAGGCGGCGATCAGATCCAAAGGCTCCTCTATGGTCTTCCAATAGCGCGGCCTGGAGGCCTTGTGCTTGGAGATCCGGCTTTTCATCTCGGAATCTCCGGCCTCGGCGGTCGCGATATAAAGAACTTTTCGGCTTTTTTCCTTAGCCAGATTCAAGGCATAAGCGCTCTTGCCTGACCTGGCCCCACCCAGAATAAATATAAATTCACTCATATAGTCACCAGGTCACTAAGTCACAAGTCACCATTCAAATGGGAAATGTCGTTAAAAAGGGTAATTCTGGCTTTGTTATTTGCATATTCAATTATATTCAGGCTGGCCGAGCCGGGAATAAGCTCCCAGAAATTCTTTGAGCCTTTTATGCGGCTTAAGATTATGCTTATGGTTCCCCCGTGGCAGACTATTGCCACGGTCTTATTGGCATTAGCCAGGATGATTTTCTCTAACGCCCGCGTAACCCTCTCCTGGAAGTCCGGAAGGTTTTCGCTTTCCGGGACAGCCGTATTATAAGGATCAATCAGCCATCTATCATAAATATCCGCGTTGGTCTCCCTGATTTCCTGGTGGCTTTTACCTTCAAAAATCCCGAAATTAATCTCCCTTAATCCGGCAATCTTATTTATCCGGCGGCCCTTAAAGATTATTCGGGCGGATTCAAGGGCCCGCTTCCGATCGCTGGAATAGATCATCTGAATGCTATCTTTTTTCAACCGGCATCCTAATTTTTCCACCTGCAAGCGGCCATTCTGATTCAACCCCAAATCCAACATTCCACAATACTGCTTTTTGGCGTTACCGTCAGTCTGTCCGTGGCGGATTAAAATTATCTTTGTCGTCATACAAAGCCCCTACCACGGTCCGCGGTCATCTGATTTTATTCTCTATGGATTTTAACAGCGAATCAAAGGAGTTTTCAAAAAGGATGATTCCGTCCTTAAGTAATTTTTGACAAATCTCGTCCACATTAATGCCGAATCTCTCTAAGCGCGCCAGAATATCTTGAGCCCCCTTTATATCATCGCTTAAGGCTTCCTTAACTTCACCTTTAACTAAAAATGCCTCCAGGGTATTCTCGGGAGCGGTATTTACCGTATCTTTGGCGATCAATTCTTCTATATATTTAATATTGCTGTAGGCGGGATTTTTGGTGCCGGTTGAGGCCCAAAGCGGACGCTGAATATTCGCCCCATACTTATTTAGTAACCGGAATTCATCTCTGGAGAAAATTTCCCGGCTGCTTTGGTAAATTAAGGCACTATTGGCTGTGGCCGCTTTTCCTTTTAAAGCCTCAAGCTGACTTCTTAGGCCAGAATTATTTTCTTTTCCGGATAAATCCTCTAACAAGGCATCTACTACTGTATCAATCCGGCTGACAAAAATACTGGCTGCCGAATGAATCCGGCTTACATTGCCGGTCGTAGACGATGCTCTCTTTAATCCCCTAATAAAAGCCTCAGCGGTCTTGGTATATTGCTCCAAAGAAAATATCAAAGTGGCATTGATATTGATACCCTGGGAAATCAACTCCTCTATAGCGATAAAGCCTTCAGCGGTAGCCGGAATCTTAAGCATCACATTGGCCCGATTTAACTTTTTATGCAGCCGCTTGGCTTCTTGAATGGTCTCAGCGCTCAAACTGGCCAATCCCGGATTAACCTCTAAACTGACATAGCCGTCTAAACCTTTCGTTCTCTCATATACCGGTTTAAACATATCCGCGGCTTCCTGGATATCCGTTATTGTCAACTCATCATAAATCTCAAAAGCCGTCTTACCCTCACTAAATAACCGCGCTATCTTCGGATCATACTCGTTACTTTGGCTGATGGCCTTATCAAAGATGGTGGGATTAGAGGTAACTCCTCTTAAGCCCAGAGAAATCATCTCTTTAAGCCGTCCGCTCCCAATGAGGCCGCGGCTAATATTATCCAGCCACAGGCTCTGGCCGAACTCCGCCAATTGTTCAATAGTAGTTTTGGGCATCTTTTAACCTCCAAATTTTAATGCTAAAATTTTATTTGTGTAAGACTATTTTGTATGTTAGCATAAAAATATGCTTGAGGAAATAAAAAATAATATAGAGCTCTCACTCTCCCGCTACATCAAAAATCTGGATAAAACTTACCCGCTATCCACAATCTCCCCTCTTTTGCACAGAAGCATAAAAAATTTCCTCTCCAGGCGCGGAAAAAGGCTGAGACCTCTTCTTTTTTGCCTAAGCTATCTGGGTTACAGCAAAAAGCCGGCTCAGGGCCTTTATGAAAGCGCCCTGGCCCTGGAGTTGACGCATAATTTTCTGCTTATCCATGATGATATAATTGATAAATCCGACCTAAGGCGGGGTGAGCCGTCCATGCACAAAATGATGGATAATTTCCTTAAGGGCTGCCGGAATATCAAATTCTCCGGAGCAGACCTGGCAATAGTAACCGGAGATATCATCTACGCGATGGCTGTCCATCTATTCTTAAGTATTGATGAAAAAAAGATACACAAGGAAAAGGCGATGAAGAAGTTTTCCGAGATAGTGGTGTATACCGGAGCCGGACAATTTATTGAACTTCTATACGGCGCCCAAAATATAAGCCGGATAAAAAAAGAAGACATCTACAAAATCTATGACCTAAAAACCGCCTACTACAGCTTCTCTTACCCTTTAATCCTGGGAGCGGTTTTGGCCGGAGAAGGAGAAAAAGAGCTCCGGAAATTATTTGAATACGGAAGGTGCCTGGGCCGGGCCTTTCAGATAAAAGACGATATCCTGAATCTATTTGCCCGGGAAAAAGAGACCGGGAAACCCGCCCTTACCGATTTAAAAGAAGCTAAGAAGACCATTCTGCTTGAGCTCACCTATCAAAAACTTAACCCGAAAAATAAATCCCAAATAAATAAGCTACTGGGCAAAAAACACCTTACTTCGCCGGAGCTATCTCATTTACACAAAATCATCTCTGAGGGCGAAGGCTTAAAGTTGGCCACGCAAGAAATATCCCGCTATCTGGATAAAGCCAAAAAAATAAGCGCATCTTTAAGGATGCGCCCCCGCTATAAAAACCTGCTGGAATCGTATACCGCCGAACTGCTAAAGGTATAAAGATTGTAACGGTTCCGCGTTTGGAAGCGTTCCGACAAAGCATAAAAATTTGTCATTCCCGAATGCTTTAATCGGAAATCCAGATAAAACATTAACCTCGTCGTGGATTCCCGCTTTCGCGGGAATGACAATCTGATTTGCTTCCAAGACCTGAACTGTTACTAAAAAACACTTTTTCTCTTACCGGCTTATCTTTAAAATTTTATATTTGATGATTCCGGCCGGGACATTTATCTCCACGATATCATCCACTCTCTTCTGCAAAATAGCCTTTCCTACCGGCGAATCCAAAGAAATCTTTCCCGCCTCATAATCCGCCTCTTCCTTAGACACCAGCATGTACTCACATTCTTCCGCGGTATCTAAATCTGAGAGTAAAACCTTGGCTCCAAAAAAAACCTGGTCCTGAGGAATGTTTTTGGAATCAATAACCTTGGCCCGGGATAATTTATCCTTGAGCTCAGCTATTCTTTTTTCGCAATGGGCCTGCTCGTTTTTGGCAGAGTCGTATTCGGCATTCTCGCTTATGTCCCCCAGGCTTCTGGCATATTCCAAAGCCTTAGAAATTTCCCGGCGTTTGGTTTTTTCCAAATACTCCAGCTCTTCTTTTAATTTTTCATACCCCTGGGGGGTCAAATAAACATCATCCAAACCCATCAATAAATCCTCCCTAATACCGCTAAAAACGCAAAAATTCCACAAAAGCGCAAAAAAATATCGCTGGTATCTTCTTTGCGTCTTTGCGCGCCTGCCTGTCGGTAGACAGGGTATTTTGCGGTTTAGCGGTTGTAAATCAAATACTTAAAAACACTCAAGGCGGCCTTGGCGCCTTCGCCGGCGGCAATCACAATCTGTTTTTCCGGCACATCCGTAACATCGCCGGCGGCAAATATTCCGGGGATATTGGTTTCGTTGCGGGAATTTACTATAATTTCACCTGAGTTATTTTTGTTTATCCCGGGAATAAAATCAGAATTGGGAATAAGCCCAATCTCCACAAAAACCCCCTGAACCGAAAGCAGGTTTTCTTTATCCTCTCTTTTTATCCTGATCGCGCTGACCATTCTATCGCCCAAAACTTCCTCCACCTTGGTATTATTAAAAATACTTACTTTATCGCTTCCCTGAACCGCCTCTCGCATAACCGCGTCCCCGGTCAACTCGGGAGCGATATTAATAATATAGACCTTATTGGCTATTCTCATTAGTTGCAGTGCCGCGTCTAGGGCTGAATTTCCTCCGCCAATAATTGCCACATCCTTCCTGGAAAAAAGCGGCCCGTCGCAGGTGGCGCAATAAGTCAAACCTTTATTCTTAAATTCTTTTTCACCCGGAACATTTAACTCTCGGGATCTCTTACCGGAGGCAATAATTATGCTTTTAGCCTCATACAGGCCTTTATCGGTCTTAACCTGAATTGTGCCACCGGCCTTAACTATCTCTCTCACCGC
The DNA here is from genome assembly GCA_003510525.1 of Candidatus Omnitrophota bacterium. Lineage (GTDB taxonomy): Bacteria > Omnitrophota > Gorgyraeia > Gygaellales > UBA12090 > UBA12090. Next base: position 6,161 of record DOMD01000066.1, on the reverse strand, counting down.
CTCATTTTCTTTTAAGGCGATATTAAACTTACGCAGGTGCTCCTCGAATTTAAGCACCAGCTCCGGGCCGGTGATAAACTGGTATCCGGTATAATTTTCCACATCACCGCTTAAGGCGGTCTGTCCCCCGATGTCTCTGGTGATGATCAAAGATTCTATTCTCTTGCGGACCGCATAGATAGCCGCGGTAATACCGGCCGGGCCTGCCCCTATGATTATTACATCATACATTTATTTCAAGTGCTTCGGCGTTAGGTCGATCACCTCTTCGACATCAATCCGAATCATATACTTAGGATTAGGCAGGAGCGCCTCAGGATGCAGATGATGGCCTTTTTCTCCCCGAATATTCTTTAACAGGCGGCTGGTTACCCGGCTGACAATCGCCTCATCCCAGGCCCTTAAGAGCGCCGGTTCTAAGTTTTCCTTAGGCACTATTTCTGCCCGGCCTTTGAGGGAATAGCCGCTAAAACTATGCTCATCGGCAGAAGTCAGGCTGATGACCGGATTTTCCCTGAGATTGCGGTAAGTCCTGCCCATATACAAATCCAGAAGATAGATTTGCCCCTCAGGAACTATTTTGAGTATGCCTTTACAGGCATTATGGATAGTACCGTCGCTATCAAGGGTTGAGACAATAACATATCCCTGTTTCTTGAGAAAATGTATTGTATCTTCAGGAAGCATCTTCATTAACTGTGCGCATCCGCCAAGCCAGATGGCGGTGGTTGGGCTTCCGCTAGCCCAAGCCACAAACCAGAGGGCAGTGCCTGCCTGCCGGTAGGCAGGGTTTGGCTTTCCCTGCCTGGCCGGCAGACAGGAATATAGCCCAAGCCACAGAAAGGACGGAAGTGCCGAAATCCGTCCTTTCTATAGTAAAAAGAAATGTTTATGGCGTTAAATCTAACCTTCTAAATTCTCGAACATCTCTTCNNACCTCAATCGCGCCGGCCTCAGCCGCTTCCACTAATTTAATAATCCCATCGTAATCGGAAAGTTCCTTGACTACTCCCGGATAAGGAGCATTGGCGTTTTTCTCTAAGTTAACCGGATTATTGGTAGGAAGCCCGCCTAACTCAATAATTCTATTAGCCACTTCCTGGGCATGCTCTAACTCATCCTTGGCAATTTTGTTTAAAAACTCCGACATATCTTCATAACCCTTACCTTCCACGGTTTGAGCCATATACCAATAGGCATAAAAAGCTAACCACTCATCGCAATAGGCCTTGTTCAGGTCCTTGATCAAATCTTTCAAATCAATTTCCACTATCTCTTTTGACTTTCTACCCATAATTCACTCTCCTTTTTTTGTATTTGGACCCTACCACTACACCTTTTCAAACATATCCTTGCCCACTCCGCACTCCGGACATACCCAGGCATCCGGCAAGTCGGAAAAAGCAGTGCCCGGTTTGACCTCTTGAGTCGAATCCCCTATCTTGGGGTCATAAATATATCCGCAGACAGTACAACGATATTTATCCATCAGCGCACCTCTATTTTAGGTTTCTACTCTAATTTTTATCATACCACCAATAAAAAATATACGCAAGATATTTCCTAATGACCTAATGATGTTCAGGCGGTTTCCCTGTAGGCTCATACACGCAGTAAGGCTCTGGGCTAAGATAATCTCCGGTGGCCCAATAGCCGCGGGCGCGGCAGCCTCCGCACACCTTTTTAAATTCGCATATTCCGCACTTACCGGATAGCCTGGAATCGTCCCTTAGGGCCTTAAAAAGTTCGCTTTCCAGCCAAATTTCCCGAAAACTTTGTTTTCTTAAATCTCCTGCCGCAAGCGGCAGATACCCACAGCCAAAAACCTCTCCCNNTTGGCTTCCCATAGCCAAAGCCGTCCGGCGGATTATTTTTCTCTTTAACTAAACGTTGGCGCAGGATACGGTAATAATGGGGGGCGCAGGTAGGTTTTATATGAAGGGGAAAATTCTGCTGGAAATCGTAGAGACGGTTAAAGGCCTCTTCATACTCTAAAGGCGAAATCTCATCACCTTCAAGAGCCAGGCCGCGGCCCACCGGCACCAGAAAGAAAACGTGGTAGGAAACCGCTCCCAGCCTTAAAGCCAGAGCGCCGATATTCTCCAACTCGCTTAGGTTTTTTTTGGTAATGGTGGTGTTTATCTGGAGTTTTATTCCGGCGCTTTTTATATTTTCAATTCCGGCTAAGGTCCTGGCGAACGCCCCCGGCCGGCCGCAGAAATCATCGTGAGCCTGAGCGGTTGAACCGTAGATAGATACCGCGGTCAGTAGTATGCCGCTTTCCTTTAGCCGGCCGGCAACATCCTGATCAATCAAGGCGGCATTAGTTGCCAGGGTGGCCTTGAGGCCGCGGCTATGAGCATAATGAATAAGCTCATATATATCTTCCCGGACTAATGCCTCGCCCCCGGAGAAAACCAGGATAGGCTTAGCCAGAGCGGAAAGCTGATCAATAAAACTTTTGGCCTCTAAAGTGCTTAGTTCATCAGGCGAGCGTGATTTCTGGGCCTGGGCCCGGCAGTGCGGACACTCAAGATTGCAGGCCCGGGTGGTTTCCCAAAACACTAAACGCAAGTCCATCATTTTTTGTAGTTCTTTCCCAAGTTTGTTGCAATTGGAAAGAACTTTCCTGGTAAATTTAGCATAGCGCGCGAAATTTCGCCTTAACTTAATAAGTAGCAACATATTACAGAAAAAGCTTGCAACAAACCTGAGAAAGCTTCTTTTTTGTTTTATCTCTCGGTGAATCCTTTCTTAAGGATAAAATCTCCCAGGCCAAGAAGGCACCGGCGGTATTCAGAATCTTTAAGCACTTTAAGTTTATCTTTGGCCAGGTTGATATAAGATGAGCTGATTCTTCTGGTATAAAGATGAGCGTCGGAATCAGCGAGCTCCTCTCTTATCTTCTTTAAGGAATCGCTGTCTTTTGACTTAAGCATTGCCTTCAGGCGGCACCTCTGATTTTTATCGGAGCTTTCTAAGAGATTTAAAAGCGGCAAGGTTATCTCACCCACGCTAATATCCTGTCCCGGGGCCTTACCTAAATTGCTTTCTCCTCCCGTCAGGTCCAGATAATCGTCAACCATTTGAAAGGCGATTCCGAAATTAAGGCCATAGTGCCTGAGGGCGCTTCGCAGAGAGCGGGAAGAATTAGCGGAAATCGCCCCCACTTCACAGGAAGCCGCGAATAGGCTGGCGGTCTTTTTTTTAATAATCATCAGGTAGCGGTCTTTAAGCAGAGAAAGATTATCCCTTTCCACCACCTGGCTCAGCTCTCCTTCACACATACTCTTGGTGGCTGAGCTGATACAGCTTAAAATATCGGTGTTGCCGCAATTAGAAATCAGTTCAAAAGCCAAAGAATAAAGGTAATCCCCCAAGGTAATCGAGACATCCATGCCCCAGCGGGAATTAACCGTAGGGTTATTATGGCGCCGCTGGGAATGGTCAATTACGTCGTCGTGGATCAGAGAGGCCATATGGATAAGCTCGATGCTGGAGGCAATATTAATTAGCTGTTTATTGACCGGGGAATCGGCCTTTCCATTAGAAGCCTTAGCCGAAAGAATAACCAAGGCCGGGCGCATCCTCTTGCCGCCGGATTCCAACAGAAAGCGATTCACCTTTAAAATGGATGAATTCCTGGCCTCGCTTAAAGAGGTTTTAATCACCTCATCAACCTGAGTAAGCTCTTTACGTATCGGCTGATAAATTTCTTTTAATCGCATTCTATCCTTATGTTCCTAAAACTTATCATAATATATGTGTATCTCCTTGACCCCTTTTTTGGTCAAGACTTTGATTGCCGCGTCAATCATTGGCGGAGGGCCGCAAAGATAGGCCTCGGTATTTCCGTTAGAACGGATAAAACGCTCAACCGCCTGGGTAACAAAGCCGGTTTCCCCGGCCCATTTATCCTCAGCCTTAGGCTCGGAAAGCACCGGGATGTATTTAAAATTAGGACATTCCTTTTCTAAGGCTTCGAGCTCCTCAGTATAAAAAATGTCCTTTTTGCTCCTGGCCCCGAAAAAATAGCTGATTGGACGCGGCATACCTTTTTCTTTCAAGTGAAAAAGTATAGAGCGGATAGGAGCCATGCCGCAGCCTCCCCCGATACAAATTATTTCTCTCTGGGAATCCTCCCGCAAGTAAAAGCTTCCGTAGGGCCCGGTTACGGTTATTTCATCATCAACATCCAAAACCTCGTGTATATAGGAAGAACACAGGCCCCCGGGAACCAAGCGCACAATCAGCTCAATCACGCCCACTTGCGAAGGGGCCGAGGCAATGGAATAAGCCCGAAATTCATCAACTTCCGGAATCCGGAATTGGATGTATTGGCCGGCCTTAAAACTTATCTTATCCGGCGCGAGCAATTTCATCACCACATACTTGATATCGTGGGTTAAATCGGCAATCTTAAGCACCCGGGTCTTATATTCCCTGGCCTCAAGCAGGTCTTCGGAAATCAAGACTTCAATGTCATTCTTCACCTTCACCTGACAGGCCAGCCGTATACCTTTGAGCCTATCTTCACGATTCACAAAGACTTCTTCGGTAGGCAGAATATGCCCGCCTCCGCTTAAAACCTCAACCTTGCAATAGCCGCAGGTAGCCTTGCCTCCGCAGGCTGAGGGGACAAAAATCTTATTCTGGGCAAAATAGCTTAAAAGGCTGTCTCCGCCGTTAACCGTGAGTATCCTTTCCTTATTAATAGTTACTTTGCACTCTCCGTAGGTAACCAAAAAACGCTCGGCAATAATCAACAAGAGCGCCACCACCACCAGAATCATATCCATTACTAAGATTGAGAGCATTTTCTATTGTAAAGTAATAATTCCGGCAAAGCCCATAAAGGCCAGAGCCATCAGGCCGGCGATAATCATCGTTATTCCCGGTCCGCGCAGGCCTTTAGGAATATCACTCACCAGTATCAACTTCTCCTTTATCGCCGCCATCAAAATAATAGCCAGGGCCCAGCCGCAGGATGTGCCGAAGGAATAACAGACCGTCTGAATAAAGTTATACTTACGTAAAACCATAAAAAGGCAGACCGCCAGAACAATGCAATTAACCGTAATCAAAGGCAAGAATATCCCGAATGACGACTGCAGGGGGGGGAAAAACTTTTCAATAAGCATCTCTAACAACTGGACGGTGGCGGCGATAATAATGATAAAGATTAAGAAAGCCAGAATCTCAGAATGTAAGGGCACCAGCACCTTCCAGTATATCGGCCAATTGATAATCGCGGTTAAAGTTACCACAAAGATTATAGCTATGCCCATACCCATGGCAGTTTTGTAATT
>DOMD01000066.1:0-816 GCA_003510525.1 Candidatus Omnitrophota bacterium | reverse complement strand
ATAGTCCTGAATATCCACAAATAAACCCCTAAAAGGAAAAAAGCCCCGGGAGCCATAGTCAAAATCACCCAGTTAGTCCAAGCCCCAGGCATTACTTTATGGCCTAAAATGGTGCCAAAACCCAGAGGTTCACGGATTAAGGCCATTAAAATCAGCATAAAGCTATAACCAACACCATAGCCTAAGCCATCCAAGAAAGAAAGCCATGGCCCATTCTTAATCGCGAAGGCCTCAGCCCGGCCCATCAGGATACAATTAGTAATAATCAGGCCCACATAAGGGCCCATCTCTTCACTGATAGGAGGAAAATAAGCCTTCAAAACTCTATCCACACAAATTACAAAGGTAGAGATAATTACCATATAAGCCAGCATCCGCACCCGGGAAGGTATGGCATTACGAAAGAACGAAACAAAAAGACCGCTAAAGGCGGTGCATAAAGTAACCCCTATCCCCATAGCCAGGGCATTCTCTAAACGGTTGGTTACGGCCAGCATTGAGCAGATACCCAAAACCACGCAAAATGTGGGATGATCCTGCCACATCCCGATAGTCAAGGTCTTAAACCACTTGGTCTGCTTTATGCTTCTTTTAAGTTGTTTTTTAGGCATGGACCCTTGCTTCCTGCCTGCTGGAATTAGGGACAGACACTATTTTATTATAAGGGACAATCGACTATTGTCTGTTTCTAAAATAGTGTCTGTCCCTAATTCCTTGAGCTTCTTTTGTATCGTTTCATTCAGCAATCTTTCTAAGGCCCGGCTTGAGCCGGTGGCGCCGGTAATCGCGTCTACTTCATTATTGGCCTTGGCCTTG
>DOMD01000069.1 GCA_003510525.1 Candidatus Omnitrophota bacterium | reverse complement strand
CCCGGACTTTTATGCCCGGGCCCCTGTTGTTTTCTCAAATTACAGCTTGGTTACTTTGGTAGCCTGCTCACCCTTAGGGCCTTTTTCGATTTCGAACTCCACCTCTTGCCCGTCGGTTAAAGACTTATAGCCATCACCCTGAATCGCGCTATGATGCACAAACACATCGCTGCCTGACTCGGGGGTAATAAATCCATACCCTTTTTGGTTTGAGAACCATTTTACTTTTCCTTTTGCCATGATTTGTTTCCTCCTTCCTTGAAAAAATTGTAGTAAACCCCGATAGAAAGAGCGATGTTCCCCGTTCTCGTTTTTTCTGATTATGTTTCTCTCCCAACCTCAGGGAGCTTTCTATCGGGGTAAGCCCCGTTAGAAACACTCTGTCTTTACCGATCGCGCGCAGTTTCTAACGGGGTCCATTGCGGCATAAAACAAAAAAAACCGTTGAGCAAGCGTATCTTCTTGCCTCACGGTTCAAAGTGTTTGCTTCTTGAATTTACTATACTAATTATATCCTGTTTTTCAGATTTGTCAACGAATTTTTACAGTTTTTATGGTTTTTATGGTTTTTTTACAGTTTTTTTGCTAACACACTATTCAAAATATCTAATCAACCAACATTTCCTTTATAGTAGATTTTATGCTGCTAATCGTATTATGATCTACTTCTCCTAACTTCTTAATTAATCTCCTCTTATCCACTGTACGTATCTGATCCAATACCACCCAGCCATTTTTCTCCTTAAATTTAACCGACACCCGGCTCGGATAAGGATGTGACTGCGCTGTCATCGGGGCAATAATCACAGTAGAAATATATTTATTCATCTCATCCGGGGAAAGAATAACACAAGGACGAGATTTCTTGATTTCATGCCCGATAGTGGGATCAAGAGCAATTAGAAAAACATCATATTGCTTTATTTCCATTCCCACCTCTTCATGCCGAGATCAATAGTATCATCAATAATGAGCTGATCATCCTTATTTTCGTGCATCTTTTGGAAGGCCTGCCCCCAATCTTTTCTTGGTTCCCTCCTGAGAGGCCTAATAATAATACTTTCGCCTTTAGTTTCTAGATAAACTCTTTGCTTAATATGACACTGTTCTAATATTACTTTTGGTATTCTTATCCCTTTAGAATTCCCTATCGAAACTATTGCTAATTCCATTTTTCACTACCTCCAAAGTAATTATAAAGTAATTACATATTTTTGTCAAGATTTAATTTATATTCCTTTTTTACAGTTTTTTTGGCCTCTATTTTTACATTTTCCATTTTTTAATTCCGCCAATAATATAATGCTGCGCATAAACCAACCCCTATCGCGTAAAGCCAGAAGGTCTGGGTAAAGAAATAAGGATATATCATCAGGGCTATGCCGATTATGAGCGGCCTGAAACCTCCCTGCTTCTTGCCGTAGGTGAAAGCGACCAGGCCGATTCCATTAAAAATCAAACAACCCATCAAGTTAAGCCAGGAGAATCCTGAAACCGCGGGAATCAGCGTAGATGATTTAAGGATGCCCTCACTCGCTGTGCCTAAAAGGATAGAATCACTAAGCGTTCCGGTTAAACTACCGTCCTCCTGCCGGGCTAAAACTAATGCCGCCCCTGTCCGGCAAATACACCATAAAACTAAGAAGATTATTTTATATTTCAACTGAAAATCCCTGACTGCCGGCTACACAACCGGCTCAATATGCTTACACACAAACCATTTCCTGGAGAAATAACGTTTAGTAATCAAAATTGCCTGAAGCGCCACGGAAAAGTTCATTGACCACCAGATTGCCGGGGCTCCCAGTTTAAAATAAACGCCCAGCAGATAACTTAAAGGCACACGCACCAGCCACACCGACAACACTACTGCCGCCATAACGCGCCTGGTGTCTCTCGCCCCGTTAAGACCTCCGGCCAGGATAACTCCCCAGGCCATAACCGGCTCTGAAAGTAAGGCGATATAAATATAGCGGATAGATTCCCGAATAACAATATCGTTATTTGAAATAAGCGCGGCGGCGGCCGAGCCATTACACATAACCATCACCGTCAAGGCTGAAACAATCATAACCCCGGCCAGGGCAGTTACGATACCCGCGGAAAAAGCGTCTTCCTGATTATTCTTACCCAATAAATTTCCCACCACCACCGCTGAAGCCATATTAAAGGCGAAAGCGGGAAGAAAAATCACAGACTCAATCTTCAGGCCGTTAGTAAAGGCGGCCAGTATCTCAATATTATTTTCAGGGAGAGCGCTGATAATAAGAAACAGCGCCAGCACCGACAATTGCCAAAATACCTGAAGCACTCCCGCCGGCCAGCCGATACTGAAAATATTCCTGAGTATCGCTAAAGAAAATTTAAAACGCCGGGTCATCACATTTTTTAAAAAAAGCAGGTTTAAGAAACAGCCTACCAGGGTGCTTATTCCGGTGGCTACGGCAATTCCCTTAAATCCCAAAGGGGTGCCGAAAGACAAGGTGAAATTAAGCCCGATGTTCAATAAAGAAACTACGGCCATAGTCAGAAGGGATTGCTTAATCCTGCCGCAAGAGCGCAAGATACCGTTGGTGTTTAAAAGCAAATAATTAAACAGCAGGCTGAAAGAATAAATCCGGATCAAGGGCGCGGTTAACCCTTTAAGCACCTGAGGGACGTTAAAACTATGGATGATGCTCCCGGAAAAGGCCAGCGCGAATAAGCTTAAAAGTATCCCCGCGGCTATCGCGCTGATAAACGAAGTATCAACCGCGATGCTAAAATCATCTTTGGCCGAGGAGCTAAATAGCCGGGATATTACCGAAACCGTGCCGGCGGTTAAAGCAAAGGCGATAATACTGAAAATAAAATAAAGCTGAGAGGACAGGCCATAAGCCGCCTGGGCCTCCTTACTTATCCTGCCGGCCACATACACATCGCTCAACCCGATTAAAAACACAAAAAACATAATACAGGTCATCGGCCAGCTTATTGACCAACTGCGAAGGATAAGGGATTTGATATTTTTATTCCGTAACGCCTGCATAAGCATAAGGATTTCTTCTTATTGTTCAAAAAGGCTTAGGGTGTACTTATTAATCATAGAGCAAGGATGATAAGAAAGCTTGGCTTTACGTAAACCTTCAATTCCCAAATCCTGCTCCATATTTACATAGCGAAAACTCACTCCCGCGCGGGAGAGAAACTCCTGAAGTATCGTCTGGTATAATGCGGATATAGCGGGGTCGGCTTTAAGAATATGTATCACCATTGTATCCGGGCTTAACTCCTGGGCGATAACAAGGGCGCGGATAACACCGCTTATTTGTATTGCCGCGCCGACAAGGCCGAAAGAAGAGAAATTCTCTACCATATCTTTGATGGCGCGTTTTTCCTGGCTTAACCCCTCCACTTTATCACAATTCTTAACCGAACACCAGGCCTCTTCAAAATCCAGGCATGAGGCGGCATTCCCGGCATCAAGGATAATATATTCGTAGGCGCGCTCGGATTTAAACTTTTTTATCAGGTTTCTCTTGCCGTCATATTTCCTCCCGGGCAGGTTTATAAGGTCAGAGGCGCTGTAGAGATAATCCCAACTATCCCTGTCCGGTTCAATCCGAAAACGCTTATCCTCGGCGAACAATGCCCTGGCTTCTTCCGGGAGGCGGAAGAAAATTCCTCCGCTGTCCTTGAGTATCTTTTCAACCGCGGCTTTCATATCCCCTTTTCCGACAGGATTAAAAAATCGCTCGCGGCTTTCTGATTCCGAACAAAGAATAATCAGGCCATCAAAAAGTGAAACCCTTAAACTATAGGCCCGGCGCCAGGAATAAAGATTAGTGAAGGTAAATTCAGATATCATCGGAGGGTTATCTTTAAATGCCCGGTTGAATACCGCAGCATCGCTTGTCTTGAGTTCCCTGAATTTCGGATAAATATCAATGCTCATAACGCGTATACGAGATAAAAAATAGTTCTTTCCCAAATTTGTAGCAATTGGAAAGAACTTGATTACAGAGATTTTTAATAAGATTACAGAGATTTATCATCTAAAGTTTAATCTTTGTAATCTGCGTTTAATCACTGTAATCAGAANNGTTCCCTGAGAACAGTAATTATTTATTAACTACCTAGACAACTTCGCGCCTCATCTACGAGTTCGGTAATCAGCTCTTTTACAGAGACTATTTTCTTAATCCGGTAGGCGTTACTGCCGCACATAGCAAACCCGCTGTCTAACTGGCCCCGATAGGCGCTAGTCAGCGCTTTCACAATACAGTAGTTGACCTTTTTAATGTCGCAAGTGGCTAAACACTTGGATTCACATTTAAAATTTACCCGTTCTCCCGCGGATATCTTTCGGACATTNNAAAGTCGTTAAGAATGACCCTTCCCGGCATCCCCACGGGGCTGTGAATAATCACGATATCTTCTTTCTTGGCGGACAAAAACGCTTCCTTGTATTTAATGTCGGCGTCGCACTCATAGGTGCAGACAAAACGGGTGCCCATCTGGACCCCGCTGGCGCCTAAACGCATGACCCTGGCGATATCCTTGCCGTCAAAGATACCTCCGGCGGCGATTACGGGAATTTTTACCTTATCGTTTTCAAATTCGCGCGTAACCTCCAGCACTTCTTGCAGGATCTTATCCAGAAACACATGCTTTTCATCCTTTAGCTCGGCCATACTATAGCCCAAATGCCCTCCGGCAAGAGGACCTTCAACAACAATAGCATCCGGCAGGCGTTTATATCTTCTCTGCCACACACTACAGATAATGCGCGCCGCCCGGGAGGAAGACACAATGGGAACAAGCTTAGTCGTATCGTTTTTAATCAGGGAAGGCAGTTTTAAAGGTAAGCCGGCCCCTGAAATAATCACATCCACGGATTCGGTTTGAGCCGCGTCCACCAAATCATCGTAATTGGTAAGGGCGCACATTATATTCACGCCAAATGGATTTTTGGTCAGGCTCCTGGTTTTTCTGATGGTATCTATGAATGCCACGCGCGAACGTTTATTAAAATCCATTTTCTCGCCTCCGGGCTCCTCTCCCAGCGCCACCGCGGCGATAACCCCTAATGCCCCCTCGTTGGCTACTGCCGAAGCTAATGAAGAAGCCGAAATTCGCACCCCCATTCCGCCCTGAATAATCGGTAACTCTATCGTTAAGTTACCCAGCTTTAGACTCTTGAATTCATTACTCATTTGCTCTCCCGCCGCCATTACTTACGCGCTAAAGAAAAACCATAAAGGTTAACAACTATACCCCTTTACAGCTCAAAATTTTCTAGTTTTTAGATAATTTAGTTTTAGTATACCACCCAATCCGGCATTGTCAAAGATAATTTCTGGTAAGGGTTGGAAAGGGCCGGAATTACCACCCTGTGTTTAACCTTAGCCCGGTTTTTTTCTGCCTTTGGCGCGGCCGCGCCCATTTGGCTCACTGCGTTCGCTCAGGGCTGTCCTGAG
>DOMD01000174.1:3273-8443 GCA_003510525.1 Candidatus Omnitrophota bacterium | reverse complement strand
AACCTGGGAGCGATTGCTATCGTTATAACCAAAAATAAAAATAAACCGCTCACAAAATTATTACTAACCAACTTATTACCTTGAGAGGAAAAAATGAATTTAAGCTTTTTTAATCTGGCTTTAGCGGGATACCTTTTGGCCGGAATATTTTATTTTATTCAAAATATTTTTAGGAAAAAGTTGTTCGCTAAATTCGCGGCTCTTTTATTATTGCTTGGTTTTACTTTTCATACTTTATATATTATTATCCGCTGGCGCGAGGCCGGCCATTTTCCGGCGGTGGGAATATATGAAGCGCTGGTATTTTCTCTCTGGGCAGTGGCCCTGGTTTACTTTATCCTGAAAAAGGCTTATCAATTGGAATTTTTAAAAATTCCCCTCAGCCTGCTGGCGGCTATCGGCTTAGCCTATGCCTCTACCTTAGACCAATCCCTGAAGCCGCTTATGCCGGCTTTAAAAAGCAACTGGTTAGTCATCCATGTAAGCAGTTACTGCTTGAGCTACGGCGCCTTGTTACTTTCTTTTATCTCCAGCGCGATGTATTTATTTTTCTCTCCAAAAAAAAACGCCTCCACGGCGGATAAACTGGATTACTTAAGCTACAAACTGGTTCTTTTCGCCTTCCCTTTTCTGACCCTGGGGCTGACTACCGGCGCGGTCTGGGCCAAAAAGGCCTGGGGAAACTACTGGAGCTGGGACCCCAAAGAAACCTTCGCCTTGACCACCTGGCTGATTTACGCGCTCTATCTGCACCTGCGTTTAACCAAAAACTGGCAGGGCCGAAAATCCGCTCTTTTAAACCTGATCGGATTTTTTTGCGTGCTTTTTACCTTTTTTGGTGTAAACTATCTATTCAAAGGACTACATAGCTACTTATAATATACCCGATTAATGACTAATGACGAAATCCGAATGACGAAAGAATATCGAAGATGCTAAAATGACTAAATGTACAAGTACGACTTAGAAGAAAGAACTGCAAAGTTTGGAGAAGAGATTATCGAATTTGCCAAGAAGATTCCACAAAGCTGCGTAACCATTCCTTTGATTACTCAGTTGATAAAATCGGCAACAAGCGTAGGGGCTAATTACTGCGAAGCTGATGATGCCTGTTCAAAGAAGGATTTTGTGAATAAAATTTATATATGCAAGAAAGAATCCAGGGAAAGCAAACATTGGCTCAGAATGATTAGCAAGGCAGTTGATGCTTTAAAAGAAGAAGCAAGGCGGCATTTAAATGAGGCTCGGGAATTAAATCTGATTTTTGCCTCTATAATTAGAAAATGTAAGAATAATGATAAGGTCGAACATTGATTCATTAAGGTATTGGTCATTCGTTCGGTATTCGTCATTAGGGAATTCGACATTAAGCTAATTTTTATACTTTCTATCTAAATATGTCTATTCGCCTAAAACTCCTGATTAGCTTTATGGCCATCGCCATAATCCCGATGCTTTTGGTCAGCGCCTTAAGCTTCTATGGCGCCCAGAAATCTCTCCGGGAAGCATCCCTGAATGACCTGCGCGTCCTGGCTTCAGCCAAAAAGATAGCGGTGCTGGAATATCTCTCCGGCAAAAAAGGCCGAACCATTGATTTTGCCTCGGATGGATTTATCCGCGACCAGGCTGAGTCAATCGTCAAATCTGCTGATAGCAAAGAAAAAATACCCGCCAGCCGGCTCTTGAACGCCCATCTTAAGATTAATAAAAAACCGCTAGACGAAGAGATTGTGGAAATCCGGGTGCTGGATCTGAAAGGGAGCATTATCGCCACTACCGAGGGAGAATTTTTATTAGGCCTGGATATGGGAAAAGACCAGCCTTATTTTCTCCAGGGACAAAACAGAACCTATATCCAGGATGCCGGCATCTTTACGCATTACGATGTTGAAGAAGAGGTTATCTCTATCAGCGCGCCGATTAAAACCCGAAACGCGAATAAAACCATCGGGGTGCTGGTAAATTTTTACAGTTTAGGCAACATCAAGGATGTGCTCCTGGGGATAAAAAACCACCAGTGGCAGGAAACAACATCCCTGGATGACGAAAAATCCTCCCGGGATATCTTTTTGTTAAATCAAGAAGGCCTGCTCTTAACTCCCTCTAAGAAAATAAGCGAATACTCGCCTTTAAAACAAAAGATCGAGACCGAACCGGTCCTAACAATCCTGAATCAATCGCGCGCCTTAAACAAATCCTGGACAGACGCCAAAGGAAATAAGGTTTTTGGGGCCTCGGCCATCTTAGAAATAGAAAAGGGCTGGAAATGGATTCTGGTGATAGAACAAAATAAAGATGAAGTCTTCACTTCAATTTATGAACTAAGGAAATTCTCAATAATGACGGCTCTATTCACCCTGCTCTTAGTAATTATTTCCGCCCTGCTTACGGCCAGGTCAATTGCCAGGCCCCTTAGCAAAATCACCACGGTAACCGAAAAAATCAGCAAAGGTGAATCTGAAGCCAAAGTAGATATACTCTGCGGGGGCGAAATAGGGAAATTAGCCGTGTCTTTTAACCGGATGATCGAAAATGAGCGGGAGATAGAAAATAAACTGCGCTCGGCCAACGCCAAAATCGGCGAGGAGAAAACTAAATATGAGATGGTGTTAGCCAGCATCGGAGACGGCATGATAACGGTGGATGGCGAGGGCAAGATTGTCCTGCTTAATTCCGCGGCCGAGAAGATGTTCGGCTGGAAAAAAGAAGAGATCGCTGAAAAAGGGCTGTCCGAGGTTATCCCGGCTGAGGATGAAAAAGGAAACCTCATTCCTTTTAACGAAAGGACTCTGTCCTTAGCCCTGGCCAAGGGCTCAACTATGCACAGCAGTTCCTATTATTACCGTAAGGACAATACCAAATTCCCCGCCGCCCTCACCGCCTCCCCGATTAAGGTAGACGGTAAAATTATCGGAGCCATCGGGCTATTTAGGGATATTACTAAAGAAATAGAAGTAGACCGGATGAAGACGGATTTTATCTCCACCGTCTCCCACGAAATCCGCACCCCCCTGACCACTATCCGCGAAGGGGTATCCCAGGCCTTAGACGGAATACTGGGAGAGACCACCCAGAAACAAAAAGAAGTCTTCTCTATCGTCCTGGAGGATTCCGACCGCCTGAAAAGGATAATTGATAATCTTTTGGATATTTCTAAGATTGAGGCCGGTATGGTAGAGTTAAAGAAAGAATTTGTGGATCTGGGCGGGGCGGTTAAAGGCGTTATCGCCGGATTTTCCCTGATAGTCAAAGAAAAATCACTTTCCATAGAGACAAGTTTTTCTCCGGAAAAAATCAAGGCCTTCGCGGATAAAGACAGGATTATTCAGGTATTTACCAACCTGATTGGCAATTCCCTTAAATTCACTCAATCCGGCCGGATCAGTATCTACCTAAGCGAAAAAGATACATCCATAGAGTGTTCTGTTTCAGATACCGGAGGGGGCATTGCCAAAGAAGACCTGCCCCGGGTTTTCAGCAAATTCCAGCAATTCGGCCGGACCGCCGGACCGGGTGAAAAAGGCACCGGCTTAGGCCTATCCATCACCAAGGCTATTGTTGAACTGCATAAAGGAAAAATCTGGATAGATTCCGAATTGGGCAAAGGGACCAAGGTCACCTTTTCGCTTCCCAAATACAACACCCAAGAGCTGTTTAAGGAATGTATTACCCACAGCCTGAAAAGACTCTCTAAAGAAGACGCGGCCTTATCAATTCTGGTATTTAATCTTAAGGATATTTCCCGGCTCAAAGAAAAAATGGACCGGGAAAAAACTTCTTCCCTGGTCTATGACCTCCGGATGCTGGTGCGCAGTAAAATCCGCCGGGAAACCGACATAGTGGTTGAAAACGACCAGCTAATTTTGATGATACTTTCCGGAATGAAAAAAGAGGGAGCGCTGATAGTCTTAGGAAGGATTCAGGATAGTTTTGATAATTATCTGGCCAAAGAGCCTCTGGGAAAAGAAATTCATATTATATACGAAACACTTAACTATCCCCAAGACGCGAAAACAGCGGATGAGATGATTTCCAAAATCTCAAGCCTTAAAAATATCAATCACCTGTCACATTTGTAGCGGCGCGATTTATCGCGCTCACCCCACCTGATGAACGGGGCAGGCTTAAAAGAAGGATCATAGCCTAAATCAGCGGCATAAATGCCGCCGTTACCTGCCGCATAAATTCCGTTGCTGCCTGTGGCATTTGTAGCGGCGCGATTTATCGCGCTTAATAAAGGAGACTTTTTATGACTAAAAAAATTTTAGTAGTTGACGATGACCCGCATATCGTAAGCTTGATAAAAACCAGGTTTGAGGCGAACGATTACGCGGTGATCACCGCTTCCGACGGCGATGAATGTATCAAAAAAATACTCTCGGATAAGCCGGATTTGGTTATTTTAGACATTATGATGCCTAAGGTTGACGGCTATAATGTCTTAATCGGGATAAAGGAAATTAAGGCCATCACCGGAGAGATCCCGGAAATCCCGATTATTGTTCTTACTGCCGTAGGAGACCCCCGGGTGAGGGACCTGGTGGAAAAGGAGCAGATTGCGGATTATATCCTCAAGCCTTTTAACGCCGCCGAGCTCTTAGACAAGGTTAAAAAAGCCCTAAACTAAGAAAGGTGGCGGCATAAATGCCGCCGCTACAAGCAACGGCGCGATTCCTGTCTGCCGACAGGCAGGTATCGCGCAAATAACTACCCCAGCAGAAACTTATAAAACTTACTTGATTTCAATCAGTTAAGGAGATTTTACTTGACAAATTCTGACATTTTGGGTATAGTCTAATCAGTTATATTAAAATTTGCCTAATCAAGACAAATTTTTTACCGCTTTTGTATCTAATTCTAAAAGGGGGCCTTTCCAGCGTCTGCTTGTTCATCGGGCCGACATTGAAGGAAAGGCCAAAAATTAGGCAAAAAACCAAGGAGGCTAATCTCAAAGAAGAGATTAGAAAGGAGAACGATGAAGAAAAAAGTCCCAAGCAGTATTAACCGGCTTGCGGTGTTGACCCTGGGTATCCTGGTCATCTTCAGCGCGCCTGTTAAGGCAGAAGGTATTTTTATCCAGGATTATCTCCCTAAAGAGTGGAAAGACAAAATTAAAGTCAGCGTGGAATCGCGCTACCGGCTGGAGGCCAAGGATGATTTTGACTTCAAC
>DOMD01000174.1:0-3221 GCA_003510525.1 Candidatus Omnitrophota bacterium | reverse complement strand
TTTTCAAGGGCCTGACCATCCGCGGCGGCCGCCAGGAACTTCTTTACGGCGACCAGCGGTTAGTCGGAGGATTTGACTGGTCAAATACGACCCAGTCCTTTGACGCCCTAAAGGCGATTTACGCCCTTAATGATAAATTAACCATTGACGGGTTTGTCTCGGAGAAGGTAAATATTGACCGGAGCAATCCTAATAACCTATACGATGACAACGAGGGCTTTCACGGCCTATACGCCGCCTATAAAGGGATAGACAAGCATACCTTAGACCTCTACTATCTCTTTAGAAATACCTCTGAGCCGGTAACCTTCGGCCCCAGCGGCTTAGCCAAATTGAACGAATCCACCATAGGCCTTCGGCTGAGAGGAGAAAAGCTTAACGGCTTTGACTATACCTTTGAGCCGATGTATCAATTCGGAAAATTCGGCTCCCGGGATATCAATGCCTATGCTCTGGTGGCCTTAGGCGGATATACCTTTGACCAGCTGGCCTGGAAACCCCGGGTAGGGCTGGAGTGGGACTTTGCCTCCGGCGATGAATCTTCAACTGACAGCGAAAGAAACACCTTTGATAACCTCTGGCCGACCAACCATCTTCATTACGGCTATATGGACCTGGTCAGCCTGCAGAATATCAATGCCTACCGCTTTACCGCGGATATCAAACCCAGCAAAAAACTCACCCTGCAGGCGGATTACTGGGTATTTTACCTTGATGAAACTACCGACGCGGCTTATAATGCCGGCAGAGGCCAGTTAAGGGCGGCTAAGCCCGGGGCAACCAGCGGACTTCTTGGCTCGGAGATAGACCTGCTGGTTAAATACGGGCTGAACAAAAACGTAAGCCTCCTGGGAGGAGTTTCTCACTTTTTCGCCGGAAAATTCCTGGCGGAAAGCGGGGCTAATGATGACGCGGATTACTTTTATTTACAAAGCGCGTTAAAATTTTAATTAATCATACCAGGTCATAAAAAAAGGAGGAGTTAGATGTCAAAAAGAATCAAGGCAGTTCTGGTTTTATCCGCGTTTATTCTAACCACTATAGGGACTTTTCCCGCGCTGGCCGCGGAAAAAGTGGATGTGCGAAAAATGGCTGAAGACCTGGCTCAGTTTTTACTTTCTACCCGCCGTCTGCTGGCCCAAAATGTGGATATTATCAATACCCATGGAGCCAAGGTGGGTGAACCCCTGCCTCAGAACGCGCCCTACTCCTTCAAAGGAGTTATCCCGGCCTATATGGGAAGGGTAATCGGCGAGGACTTCTTTAAAAATACCGGGATCCAGGTAAAACAAACCACCCTGGGTAAGGGCGACTTCGGGCCGCGCAATGTCTATAACGCCCCGGACGACTGGGAAAAAGAGGTCTTAACCCGCTTTTATGAACCCTCCTACCCCAAAGGAAAAGGCTACGGCGAAGAGCAGGAAGTTGAAGGAAAAAGGGTTTACCGCTACGCCTTTCCTTTATATATAGAGAAGTCCTGTCTAAAGTGCCACGGCGACCCCAAAACCTCACCTACCGGAGACGGCCTGGATATGGCGGGTAAACCTATGGAAAGCTATGCCGAAGGCGAAGTCCGGGGATGCATCAGCATTATTATTCCGCTGGCGGAAGCCGCTTAAAAGTATTCAAGAAAAACACTAAGAAGCAGACGGAAAAATCTGCTTCTTAGTGTTTGAATAATCCAAAGATAAAACAAGGAGCCCAAGGTAATGGAAAAAAAATTTACCAGTATGCGCGTAAAACTGCTCTTTTTATTTGTGGGCATATCCATCGTGCCCTTAACAATTGCCGCCGTATTAGTTTACAACCAAAGCAGTAACATTATCCGCAACGGGATACTGAATGAATTGAATATCTCCGGCAAGGGCGTTGAGGGTAAAATTTCTTCCTTTATTGAGGGCAAAAAAGGGCGCACCCTGGACTTCTGTTCCGACGGAGTGATCAAAGACGGCCTGACCTATTATGACCCCGATGATCCCGATGTTGCCGCGTTGGTCAAAAATACCTCTAACCATATCACTAAAAACAAAATGTCNNAAAGATAAATCCAAAAAAGAATACTTCACCAATATCAGCAAATATCTTAAAAACTTCAAAGACAAGGAATTCCTGAAAAAATTCCAGAAGGACCCCACTATGATTGTCTATGCCACCGACTTCTATGTCTCTGAAGACCTGAAGATGCCGGTGATCAGCATAGCTAATGTGGTAACGGCCCGGGCCACCGGCCTTCCTTTGGGAGTTTTGGTTAACCGCTATCAGACCGATATGCTGCATAAACTCATTGAAGGCGAAGGAGATACTATCGGTAAAAGCGGCAAGGCTTATGTAGTTAACAAAGACGGCCTCCTGTTAACTATTCCTAAATTTATGCGCGAAGACGCCGGCAAAAAAGATATCATCCTTAAGGAACAAATTATTACCGAACCTATCGTCAAGGCCCAAAAGACAGATACCGGAATGCTGGGCATCTATAAAGACTTCCGCGGGAAAGATGTCTTGGGAGTTTCTATGATTCTCAAGGAAAGAAAATGGGTTATTCTGGCGGAAAAGGATAGACTTGAGGCCTTTGCTCCTTTAAGCGGTTTAACTTTAATCATTCTTTCCATCGGAGTAATTTCTTTAATCCTGGTGGTAATACTTTCTATTTTTGTTTCCGGCCAGATGACCCGCCCCATACTTAAACTTCTGGGCTTTTCAGAACTCATTGCTAAAGGAGACTTAACCACCGAGGTCATTGTCCAAAGTAATGATGAGGTCGGTAAATTAGCCGAATCTTTTCATAATATGGTTACTTCTATGCACGATATGGTTTCCAATGTTTTGACCATATCCGACCAGGTGGCTTCCTCCGCCCAGGAGCTCTCCAGCTCAACCGAGGAAATGAACGCCTCTACCCAGGAAGTTTCCACCGCGATCCAGCACGTAGCCAAGGGCGCCACCACCCAGGCCGACCGGGTTACTGAAACCTCTGAGGCCATTGAACGCTCATCAATCACCCTTAAACAGGCGGTGGCCAATGCCCAAACTACCTCGGAAGCGGTAAGCTCGACCAGCGAAAAAGCCCAACAGGGAAGATCCGCGGCCCAGGAAGCGGTAGAAAAAATCACCCGCCTGACCGACACGGTTACCGAAACCGCCAAATCCATTCAGGGCTTAGGCGAGAAATCCCAGGCCATCGGAGAAATCACCGAAACCATCACCTCTATCGCCGACCAGAC
>DOMD01000165.1:8300-10042 GCA_003510525.1 Candidatus Omnitrophota bacterium | reverse complement strand
TAAATTCACCCGGCTGAATATCTTTTTTGCCGGGGGTGTGTTTTAAGAGGATTTTTTCGGTGATTGTGTAAGGCATCTTAAGTTACTTGAGTTGCTTGAGTTTTTCGAGTTCTTTGAGTTGAGACTCAACGAACTCTATGAACTCGAGTAACTCTATGAGTTGAACTTTTTCGCGATTAAGGTGGCGTTATGGCCGCCGAAACCCAGGGAATTTGAGAGCGCGGTGTTTATTTTCATCTTGCGGGAGATATTGGGAACATAATCCAGGTCGCATTCCGGGTCCGGGACCTCCTGGTTTATAGTGGGATGCGCTACTGAATCGCGAATAGAAAGGCAGCAGACCACAAATTCTACTCCGCCGGCGGCCCCTAAGAGATGGCCGGTCATAGACTTGGTTGAACTGATAGCGACTTTATGGGCGTAGGCTCCAAAGGTATTTTTTATGGCCAGGCTTTCTATCTTATCGTTTAAGGCGGTTGAAGTTCCATGGGCATTAATGTAATGTATCTCTTCAGGTTTTAGGCCGGCATCCGATAGCGCAGACTGCATTGCCCTTTGGGCGCCGCTGCCGGATGGATCAGGCGCGGTCATATGGTAGGCATCGGCAGACATACCATAACCGGCCATCTCGGCATAGATTTTGGCATTTCGTTTCAGGGCATGCTCAAGTTCCTCAAGGATTACTACTCCCGCGCCTTCACCTATGACGAAACCGTCACGCAGTTTATCAAAAGGCCGGGAGGCCTTTTCCGGGGTATCATTCTTGCGGGATAAGGCCTTAAGCGAGCAAAAACCACCTACGCCTAAATGGGTTATAGAGCTTTCAGTTCCTCCGGCAAGCATAATATCAGCGTCTCCATATTGGATCATCCGGAAGGCATCTCCGATGGCGTTTGAGCCTGAGGCGCAGGCAGTGGTAACGCAGGAATTTGGTCCTTTCAGGCCTAAAAGTATAGAAACCTGTCCGGCGGCCTCATTCACGATCATCAGTGGAACCATAAAGGGAGTTATTCGGGAGGGGCCTTTTTCTAAGTAGGTTTTGTATTCTTGTTCTACAATCCGCAGGCTGCCAATGCCACAGCCGATTAAGACTCCGATGCGCTCAGTATTTTCTCTGGATAGGTCAAGCTTGGCATCGCTGACTGCCTGCCTGCTTGCCGCTACCGCGAATTGGGCGAATTTCTCCATCCTTTTGGCTTCCTTGGAGTCCATATATTTCAAGGGGTCAAAACTTTTCACCTCGCCCGCGATTTGAGAATCGAAGGCGCTGGAATCAAAGGTGGTTATTGGTCCGATACCGCTTTTTCCCGCCAGCAGTGCCTGCCAGAAACTTTCTACGTCATTTTCTACCGGTGAAATTACTCCTAATCCGGTAATCACAATCCTGCGTTTAGCCATAAAGTCTGTCTTTGCGAATAAGAAATAAATTGCCCCGGTTAGTGTTTATCCGGGGCAATTTGATGTAGCGTTAACTTAAATGGGCATTTACTTGGCCGCGTTTGCCTTTTCTTCGATATACTTTATAGCGTCTCCAACTGTGGTCATCTTTTCGGCATCCTCGTCCGGGATTTCAATGCCAAATTCTTCCTCTAAAGCCATTACCAGTTCTACGGTATCCAGTGAATCCGCGCCTAAATCATCAATAAATGACGCGGCAGGAGTAACTTCCTCTGGTTTTACCCCTAATTGTTCTGCTATTATAGACTTCACTTTGTCTGCTACTGCCATTATTTTCTCCTCCT
>DOMD01000165.1:3342-8274 GCA_003510525.1 Candidatus Omnitrophota bacterium | reverse complement strand
TTACGCCATAACCATACCGCCATCTATGATTATAGTCTGACCGGTAATATAATCTGATTCGCTCGATGCCAAAAATAAGCATAAATTAGCCACGTCTTCGGGTTTTCCAAGCCTGCTTAAGGGAATCTGCGCGAGCAGTTTCTGTTGGATGTCCGCGGGTAGTTTCGCGGTCATCTCAGTCTGAATAAATCCTGGAGCAACCGCGTTAACGCAAATCCCTCTTGAGGCCAATTCTTTAGCCGTGGTTTTAGTTAAGGCGATTATTCCCGCCTTGGAAGCGGCGTAATTGGCTTGACCGAAGTTACCTATAATGCCAATGATCGATGCGATGTTGACTATCTTGCCTGACTTCTGCTTAAGCATTACTTTGGAAACGGCCTTGGTGCAATTAAAGGTGCCTTTTAGGTTCACATTTATCACCGCGTCCCAGTCCGCTTCACTCATTCTAAGCAGAAGGTTGTCTTTAGTGATGCCGGCATTGTTTACCAATATATCAAGCTTCTGAAAATTGTCAAGGATTTTGTTTACTGATTCTTCTATCTGGTTAAACTTAGTTACATCTACCTGCGCGTAATCTGCTTTGACTCCTAATGCCTCGATATCCTTGGCTGTGGATTTAGCCGATTCAGGATTGACATCCCAGATTACCACATTCGCGCCTTCCCGGGCCAGGCGTAAGGCAATCTCTCTTCCGATTCCTCTGGCTCCCCCGGTTACTAAAGCAGTTTTATCTTTAAGCCGCATTGCCTCTCTCCTTTCAGTCGCTCGGAGTTATTTGAGTTCATTGAGTTGCTCGAGTTCGTTGAGTTGGAACTCTATAAACTCTATGAACTCAATAAACTTACACACTTATCAACGTCTTCTTTCTTCCCTATATTTATTACGGTCAACTCTGGGTTTATTTTTCGGATGAGGCCCTTCAGGATGTTCCCTGGGCCTATTTCGTAGAAGGTTTTAACCCCTTGTGCCGCCATAAACTTGATTGTATCTTCCCAGAGTACCGGGCTGCATATTTGTTTTATGAGATTTTGGGTTATTTCTGCTTTGTTTTGTTGAGGCCTGGCGGTAACATTGCTTATTACAGGGATAGAGCCGGGACCTAAATTAAAGTTTTTTAGAAAGCCGGCAAAGCCCGCGGCTGCTTCTTGCATTAAGGATGAATGAAATGCCCCGGAAACCTCAAGATCAAGGGCTCTTTTTGCCCCTTTAGATAAGGCTTCTTCCTTGGCCTTATCCACCGCTTCTACCTTTCCGCTGATAACTACTTGCGCCGGACAATTGAGATTGGCTATTTCACAAGAGCTGTTATGGCAAATTTCTTCAAGTTCTTTTCTTCCCAGGCCAAGTATCGCGGACATCTTACCGGGGTGTTTTTTAGCTGTTTCTTCCATCAGTTCCGCTCGTTTTCTTACTAAGCGTAGGCCATCCTCAAAACTTAAGGCCCCGGAGGCAACCAGCGCTGAATATTCCCCCAAGCTTAGGCCCGCAGTATAGCTGACTACTGCAAGCTGACTACTGAAAGCCGTTTTAAAAGCTTCAAAAGCGGCTATACTGGCGGTAAGGATAGCCGGCTGGCAGTTGATAGTTTTGGTAAGCTCTTCCAGGGGGCCTTCAAAGCAAAGCTTAGTCAGGGAGAAACCCAAAATCTCATCCGCCCGGTCAAATACCGTTTTGCTTTCTTTAAAGGCCTCATACATGTCCTTACCCATGCCTATATACTGGGCACCCTGGCCGGGAAAGATTAAAGCTACCATTTTATTACGCAGGCTCCCCAGGCTAAACCTGCCCCAAAAGCATCCAGCACTACAATGCCGCCTTTCTTTATTCTTTTAGACTCGATTGCCTCGCAAAGAGCAATGGCTATTGAGGCTGAAGAGGTGTTTCCATATTTATTTATGTTCATAAAAATCTTATCCTGGCTAAGGCCAAGCCTTTTTCCGGTAGCCAGGATTATCCGGGCATTGGCCTGGTGGGTAATCAGGCAGTCTATGTCGCTGATGTTTAGTTTTGCTTTGAGCAGGGCTTTTTTTGCCGCATCCGTCATTGCCTTTACCGCCAGTTTGAATATTTCGTTACCTTGCATTCTGAGGTAGTGTAATTTTTGGTCTATGGTTTCGTGGCTGGTGGGGATGCGTGAGCCTCCCGCGGGAACCATCAGTAGGTTCCCCAGGGAACCGTCTCCTCCCATATAGGTCGAGAGTATGCCCGGTTTTTCACACCTGGACACCACCGCCGCTCCCGCGCCGTCGCCAAAGAGGACGCAGGTATTGCGGTCGGTCCAATCAATTACCATGGAAAGTTTCTCCGCTCCGATGATCAGCACATTCTTAAACAGTCCACTTTCAATAAATTGCTGGGCGATAATTAAGGAATAGACAAACCCGGAGCAAGCGGCTGAAATATCAAAGCAGGCCGCCTTCTTCGCTCCTAAGCGGCTTTGAATTATTGACGCGGTAGAGGGGAATTGGGTATCCGGGGTAATGGTAGCAACGATTATCAGGTCTAAATCCTGCGCTTTTATTCGCGCGTTCTTTAGGGCATCCACCCCGGCCTTCAGGGCCAGATCGCTGGTGGCCTCGTTCTTATCGGCTATGCGGCGCTCCTTGATTCCGGTGCGGGCAATTATCCATTCATCAGAGGTATTCACCATCTTTTCCAGGCCCCGATTGGTCAATACCTTCTTAGGTAGATATTTTCCCACGCCTATAATTTTCGCGAATTTCATTGTTTTTACTTGAGTAGCCGCTGTAAAAATAGCGGCTACTTCTTTTGTCCGGCTATATTTTTTACTTTTTCAATTATACTTTGGTTAACTCCGCTCTCTACTTCTTGTATGGCCACCCTGATGGCATTTTTTACGGCCTTGGCTGAGGAGCGGCCGTGTCCGATAATTACTACCCCATTCACCCCTAAAAGCGGGGCTCCGCCGTATTCAGAATAATCAAGATTCTTCTTGAATCGTTTAAGGCTGTTATAAATAAAAAACAGGCCGATTTTAGCCATTACACTGTTCATTATTTCTCTTTTTAATAGCTCGCCACAGGCCTCAGCCACTCCTTCAGACACCTTGAGGGCCACATTGCCCACAAAGCCATCGCAGATTACTATCTCGGCTTTTCCTTTAAAAATATCTTTTCCCTCTATGTTGCCGATAAAGTTTAGTGGTGATCCGGCAAGCAGTTGGTGGGTTTCTTTAAGCGAATTCGTGCCTTTAGCTTCTTCTTCGCCTATATTTAAAAGTCCTATTGAAGGCCGGGGTAAACGAAAGATGTGTTCGTAATAAGCTTCAGCCATAGCCGCGTATTGAAGAAGGTGCAGGGGCTTGGCATCAATATTCGCTCCCACGTCAATAATCAGGGTAGGGTCTTTTTTTAAGGTGGGGGCCATAATGGCTATGCCCGGCCGTTCCACTCCGCTGAGCATTCCCAGCCCTAAGGTTGCCGCGCAAACTACCGCCCCGGTATTTCCGGCGCTAAAAAAGGCGTCAGCCTGATTGTTTTTTAGCAGGTTTAGGCCCCGGATAATGGAAGAATCGCGTTTCTTTCTGATGCTTAAGGCCGCCGGTTCATCCATCAGGATTACTTCAGGGGCATTGATTACTTCAATATTATCCGGATGGAATTTGCTTTTCTTCAGCTCTTCCCTAACGCGTTCTTCAATCCCGATAAGAACTATTTGCTGTTTGGGATATTCTTTGGCCGCGGATAAAGCCCCTTCGACCACTGCCTTAGGGGCGTAGTCTCCGCCCATGGCATCAACGACGATTTTCATAAAGTTGGTTAGTTTAGCCGCGTTTTTCTTTTTTCTCTTTGATTTTTATTTCCAGGGCCTGTCTTCCTTTGTAATAGCCGCATACGGGACAAACCTGGTGCGCCAGCTTGGGCTGTTTGCACTGAGGGCACACCGAAAGCTCGTCGGATTTGTATATCTTATGCGCTCTTTTTTTGAGTGTTCTTGCCCGGGAAAATCTTCGCTTTGGTAACGGCATTGGATCTACCTCCTGTTAGTGTTAAGGTTAAAGGAATAAACTCTGGTTACTCTATTTTAGCCGCAATCGCACGGTCCTTCATTGAGATTCTTGCCGCATTTGACGCACAGGCCTGGACAGTCCGGATTGCAAAGCGGCTTTAAGGGGTAGTCCAGTATAATCTCCTGGCGCAGGTCGTCGCTTAAATCAATGATAGTATCTTGCGGGGTTATCGGGTAATCCAGCCTAAAATTTTTATCTATATTTATTTCTAAATCAGATAAACACCTCCAGCATTGGGCGCTGGCTCTGGCGGTCATATTTATACGGACATCCAGGGTGTTAGAAAATTTAATTGCCTCAGCCTTAATGTGGATCATTGATGCCGGTTTAATTCCGGTAAGCTCTAAATCCAGCTCTTCGGACTTTTTGGATTCTTCCAAGAGAACAGCTTCGCCTTCAGGAAGTTTTTTTAAGTCTATTTTCACCCCGTTAGGCCTCCCTTGAGTCTTTTTTCAGGATTTCTTTTACCATTTCTGATTTTAAACATTTCTCTCCGCGCAGAGGTCTANNAGCTTCTCTTTAAGCCCGCGCTGGACCGCCGCCGGCACAAACGAGGAAAGCTCGGCTCCCAATTCCGCCGTTTCTTTTATCAAACGGGAGGAAAAATAAGAATATTGCTCCGAAGGCATCAAAAATAAGGTTTCCACATCCTGCGACAGCTTGCGGTTAGTCAGGGCCATCTGGAATTCATACTCAAAGTCAGAAAGCATCCTTATGCCTCTGACAATTACCCCGATATTATTTTTCCGGGCATAATCAACCACCAGGCCGTCAAAGTCGCCGATAATCACCCCGTCCATTCCGGAAGTGGCCTCTTTAAGCATTTGAACGCGCTCTTCTAAGGAAAAGAGCGGTTTTTTTTGTGAATTATGGGCTACGGCAACTATGACCGTATCGAATAT
>DOMD01000165.1:0-3288 GCA_003510525.1 Candidatus Omnitrophota bacterium | reverse complement strand
GGATTACTCTCTCATAAAACGATAATATCTTGTCGCCGTAATGCTTTTGCTTAAAAAGTATTAAGCTGCCTTCGGTTTGCGGCAGCTCTTCTTTTTTACAGTGTTCTATCACCACTATTCCTAAAGGTGTTAATATATCACAAGAAATTATAGCGAGCAAGGACTTTTTTGCCAGTCCGGTCAGGTAAGGCGGATCAAGAAAAATTAGGTCAAATTTAAGCCCTTGTCTTTCAAGAAAACAAGGCGCCTCCAGGGAGTCTTTTCGGTAAATCCGGTAGTTAAGGCCGTCGCCTCCCGCGCGGGGTTTAATACCCAAAGAAATAAGGTTAGTTTCAATAAGTTTCAGGCAATTAATGTCAGAATCCACGAATACGACTTTTTTCGCTCCATAAGAAAATGCCTCTATACCCACCGCTCCTGAACCGGCAAAGAGTTCAAGAAACACGCTGTCTTTAACCGAATCGCCTAAGCAATCAAAGACGGCCTTACGCACCTTGTTTTGGGTGGGGCGGATATTTTTAGGGAATTTGATTTGCCGGCCCTTAAGTTTTCCTGAGATTACCCGCATAGGTTTTTTTTACTGTTTTTATCGCTTTAGCGAATTTATTTTTAGGATAGGAGCTGAATTTTAAGCGGCGTTTATTTTCATCCAGAATTTTAAAATCCACTCTTAGGTATCCTTGGGGGAGGCATTCTTCTATTTTATCCGCCCATTCAACGGCGGTTATTCCATCCGAGTAAAAATATTCTTCATAGCCGATTTGTTCTAACTGACGGATNNACAAAAGTCGGGCTTAAAACCTTATTTTTGGCGCATCCCAAACCGCTGGCTAGCCCTTTGACAAAGGCGGTTTTTCCCGAGCCGAGATTACCGGTTAAGGCCAAAACATCTCCGGATTTAAGCTGCGCGGCTAATTTAGAGGCTATTTCCTGGGTTTGTTTTACTGAGTGAGAAAGTATATTCATAGGAGGAGAAATAATAAGTAACCAGAAACCAGAAAAAAGGACTAAAATCTTGTCTCTAGTTACTGGTTACTTCCGAGCGCCTACCTGGCGCAGGCAGGGCTATTGACATCAAAAGTGCTGGTAGCCTTTCGGCTCTAATATTTTCTCCCGACAGTCTTTGGTGATTATCTTCAGGCCGTGTTTTTCTTCCCTAATCTCGCCTATAATTTTGAAGAAAGGGTTGTTCTTTATCAGTCTTTTTGCCTCTTTTTGCTGAAGGGTGAAAAGTAGCTCATAGTCTTCTCCCATATTCAGGGCTTCGGTGAGCGATTTGGCTTCGCGAGAGATCGGAATAAGCTCTTCGTAGATAATCGCGCCGACTTTACCGGCTAAAGCCAGCCGGTGTAAATCCAGGCTTAGGCCGTCGGATAGGTCCATCATCGCGTTTATCCGGTAATTACTAACCAAGTAATTCGCCTCTTTTATCCGGGGCGTAAACTTCAAATGTCTGCCGTAGAGTGAACCCCCGAGGGAACCGCTGACAAAAATCAGGTCTCCCGGCTTCGCCCCGGACCTTAAGGTGAGATTTTTCTTAAGCACTTCACCAATCATTGAGACATCAACTATTATTTTTTCCGCTAAGCTTAAATCTCCTCCCACGATATTGGTTTTGAATTTACCGGCCAAAGCCAACGCCCCTTTGTAAAATTCGCTAATGAATTCTTTTGCTTGCTTTTTGGGGAAACCTAGAGATATAAGGGCGTATTTCGGCTTTCCTCCCATTGCCGCGATATCACTCAAAGAGCAAGCTATTGCCTTATGGCCAATATCCTTCGCGGCGGTATGAGGAAAAAAATCAGTTCCTTCAATCAGCATATCACAGGTAAAGAGCTGATATTTATTCCGGGTATATTTTAAAACCGCGGTATCGTCTCCAATACCGCGGACTATCGAAGGAGAGTTTTTAATCCCGAGGCTTATCCTTTGGATCAAATCTAATTCCGAAATACTACTTGATGACATGGGGAATATTTTTGGCAAAAGGCGGCTTAATCAGTCCCTTTTCCGTGACAAAGGCGCGGATAAACTTATGTAAAGTGACATCAAAGGCGGGATTATACACCTTGGCTTGGGAATGGGCAACTTTCTTAGACTGCAGGTGGATAACCTCTCGCGGTTTTCTATGTTCAATAGGTATGCCTTTTCCGGATTTTAATTTCAAATCAAAGGTAGAAGAAGGAGCCACGATATAAAAAGGTATCTGGTGATAATGACTCAAAAGGGCCAGGTTAAAGGTCCCGATTTTGTTGGCCGTGTCCCCATTAGCGGCTACGCGGTCTGCTCCGGCAAAGACCTTATCAATTTTACCCTCTTTCATCAGGTAACCCGCGGTATTATCCGCGATCAGGGTTACATCAATGTTGTGCTTTTTCAATTCCCAACTGGTCAGCCTGGCTCCCTGCAAAAGCGGCCGGGTCTCACAGGCATANNTAGTCCGCGGTAGCCAGGGCCCCGGCATTACAGACAGTTAGGCAGGTATCCCCGTCCTGGATGAGTTTGGCTCCATAATCCGCCATCTTGCGGCAGATAGATTTATCCTCCTCCAGTATTTTTAAAGCCTCATTCAAGAGCAGTTCTTTTGTCTTGGGTAGAGAAAGATTGAGATTGGAATAAGCCCGCCTTTTCATTCTTTCCAGGGCCCAAAAGAGATTCACTGCTGTAGGCCGGCTGGAAGCCAGATATTTGATAGTCCGGTCCAGTTTTATCTTAAAAGCTTCTATATCCCGGCCGGAGAAATCTTTTATCCCCAAGATAACCCCCAATGCTCCGGCAATTCCGATAGCCGGGGCCCCCCTGACCTTCAATTCCTTGATTGCCTTCCATATTGATTGGACCTCCCGGCAATCCAGATACTCTAGTTTTAGAGGAAGTTTAGTCTGGTCAATTATCCGTATACAGTTATTCTTCCATTCAATAGTGGTAATAGGCATAGTTTCAATTACCAATAACCAAGATACAATAACCAAAAAATAACCAATAATCAAATTACAATAATCAAACCAAAATTAAATGATTCGTTTGAGCCATTGGTTATTGATGTTTGGAATTNNATTTTCCCAATAGTCGGGCTAAAAAGCTCTTTTTTATCCCGATGGCCGCGTAGGGGCAGACCTCGCGGCAGCAAAAACAGGAGATGCACTGTGAATAATCAATCACAATCTTTCCGTTCTTATTACTCATTGTTTTTTGCGGGCAGTTATTCACGCAGGCATCGCATAATTGGCAGATATCCGTATCAATCTTGGGCTGAAAGGTAAGCCATTTCTTAAGTAAATTGGCGGC
>DOMD01000105.1 GCA_003510525.1 Candidatus Omnitrophota bacterium | reverse complement strand
ACAAGACCATGGATAGTGCCTAATGAGATAATCATTAGAGAAGCCCCTGATAATGCGTACATATATAAAGCAACCCTAAAAGTGATGCTGGAGGAGGATTATTTACGAGGGATGAAGGACGAAAGACGAGGGACGATAATAAATTATAGTTTCAAAGATCCAAGGCTAAAGGAGCTCAATGAATACTCAACCCAGCTGATTAGGGAGCTGATCATCCCTAAGCTTACCTATCAGGTAAACACGAGCAAGAGATACGCCCCCCTTAGGCAGGTGTATTACTCGCTGATTTTGGCCCAGTGGTTTAAGCAGAAATACAAGGGCAAAGAAACGCCCTATTCCCAGATTATAGACAGCAACAATCTCTTCCCAGCTTATAACTTATCACTTATAACTTCTCACTCTTATTCTAAAGACACCTATTTTAAGCAATATCAGCAATCATTTAAAGACGGGGAATATAATCTCCAAGAGCCGATATATACACCAATGGGCCAGAGCGTCAGGAGGTATGTGAGCGGAGGGATAAAAATAATTTCTTCGCCTGTTAATATAATAGCCGATAAGCCTATGCCAAAGGCTCAATATCTTTTTCCCGCAAGGATGGATAAGGGAGAAATATCTTTTGCCAGTTCAGCGGTTACAAATGATTTTGTTTCTTTACCAGTCGTTGCATCTTCGCTGAAAAAACTTTCTTTTTATAATGCATTGGTAGCTGCGTTGGGAAAAATTGAGGGTCCGCATTACTACTATGGATTAACTCAAGATGATTATCAAAAACAGGAAGTAAAATCTCTTTTTGATAAGGATTACATCATGAGCACCATAGCGGAAAACAATTTTCAAGTTACTCCAGAAGATGTAGGTTCGATTATTAATTTTGGACGTGAATTTCATTCTGGGGTGGATAATAGTAGTGTATATCTTGGAGTATATAGTTATTCGTTTAAGGGCAATGCGATAGAAGCCCTAATAACCATTAAACGTAATAATCCCGAATTGGCATTGTTATCCGGCTCGGCTGAAGAGAGGAATATTTATCCGCTTTTTTTAAAATTACCCGATATTCTCCGCCCTTTTGCTACCAACAGCTATATGATTGAGTGTTTGACAAAGGCTCTATCGCCTGATTATTACACGGCGAAGGAGGGAATACAAAGGCTTGCATCAAATACAGCAACTGATGCGTATGATCCAACTCTAACGAGTTTGAGCTACCCCAAAGAGCTTTTGAGTAGGTTGTTTTTGTATAGTATGGAAGAAGGATCCGAAGTAAGATATGGAGATTTTAAGAGTAAAGACGAAAGACGGCGCGATGAGCGTCGGAAATGGTTACTGTCTTTATTTGCTTCCCCAGTTAATTTTTTCGAAGGTTTCAAGCTTTTTTCTCCAACAAAAGAATTTCTGCGGGATTGGCGAGAGAAGATTGAAAATAACAACACTTCACAAGAAGAATTCAAGGTAGTATTAAATAAACTTTCGCCTGAGGGATTGATGTGGGTAAAAAAAGTTATGTTTGCTCATCCCCAGTACTTTACATTTGAAGAACTCGCGATTTTCTTCCCCGAAGAGAATAAATTCATATTAGAAGAGGATGGCGTCAGGCTAAAGTTTTGGAGTGAAGATATCATGCCTAAGGACGAGGCGAAAAGGCGTTTTACCGAAATCATGAAGTCTGTTTTCAAACCGTTTGTAGAAACTATTCTCCCGGAAGATGCAATGTTGTTGCCTAGGTCGAGAGCGATTTTGGCTGTTGATAAAGATGATAAAGTAATTGGTTTCCTTCATTACACTACCGGTGGTTTTATAAATGAAGTCGTTGTTCTCCCCGGAACACAAAGAAGAGGAGTAGGTTCAAGAATGCTTAAAGCGGCTACTTATGATTTGGCAAGAATCGGTAATGAACAAGCGTCGTTTAATATCGCCAGCGATTCTGACTTACTCGATGATGCCTGGGTTCCGCAAAAAAAATTTCCCGTAGACTTCTATCGTTCTTTCAGTAGTAGTAATAAAGATTATTCTTTAAAAGAGGGAAGCGCCAGTTTAGGGCCCTTATTTCCTGGCTCCCCTTCAGAATTGTTATTCCCAGATGAAATGGTGCAGTCAGCGGCTGCAAAGGCATTCGGCTCAGTGGTGGGAGAAGCATCGAGTAGTATAAGCGGTAGAGGAAAATCAGAAAATTTAGACGGTATCGCTGGTTCAAGAAGTTCACCGCCAACTTCTACGCAGGATAATTTAGGCGGTATTGCCTTTAACGCCTTGCCTATTCAGACCGAATCCGTTGCTTCGTCTCCCATGGGCGCTTTCTCCGGGATTAAGGCTTTTCAAGGCGATCTGGACGCTGAATGGGGCCAGATTCAGACCGTCTTTAACGCCGGGATCCGGCCGTCTGTCCAGCGGATAAGCGAATATACCGCCGCGGCCGCCTCTTTTGGTCTTGCCGCAGATAAAATAGACCAGGTGCGCGGGATGCTTGCCGATATCCTCCGGCGCGATGAAGAGGATGAGAAGTTGCCCGCCACCCAGCCTGCCGTAAAGAAGCTCCTTAGCGCGCTTGAGTTGCGATAATCCGCTGTAATAAAAAATCTGATTATTATTGACATCCAGAAAAGAGGCATTATAATAAAATTATATGTTAATGATAGCTTACATATGTTAAGTTTAAATTACACCGATGATTACTGAAAAAACTTTAGACAACATACTAAACTCAAAGTCTAAAATCGCGATTATTCGCCTTTTTGTTTCTAAGACGGTTGATTTTAAAGCTACCGGCAGAGAGGTGGCTAAGCTGACTTGTTTTTCCGCTCCCGCGGCGCACGCCGCCTTAAAAGAGCTTTTTAATCAGGGGATTTTAAAATTGGATAATATTGGCAAGCAGCATATTTATAGCCTTGATAATGACAATAGGATAACGCGAAAAATACTAAAACCTATGTTTAAAGAAGAGGTTTCACTCAAGAGCGAGTTCAAGGATGGTTAGGACCCTGGTATTTATCCACGGCTGGGCCAGCGGGCCGGAGATATGGGAGAGGCAGAGGGAATATTTTTCCAAAGACTATGAGGTAATCACTCCTGATATAGGCGCGGCAAAAGACATAACCGAGGCCGCGGGTCTGATTAAGGAGGCTATTGAGGGGAGAGAGGATTTTATCCTGATTGGCTGGTCATTGGGGTGGTTAGCGGTTTTGGAGGCGCTTAAGAGTTTTTCACTAAAGCCTAAGGCCGTGGTGGCGGTAAATTCTACGCCTAAATTTTGCTCTGACGAATATCTGGGGGTGGGTTTCACCCAAACCCATCTGAATAAGATGATAAGGGATTGTAATCGCGATCCCCAAAAGACCAGGGAGAATTTTTATAAAGGACTCCTTACGGAGAGCGGAAAGAGTATGGTCAGTAGTTTTCAGTTCAAAAACATAGATTATAGCAAGCTGATTTACGGCTTGTCCATGCTTAAGGATGCTGATTACCGGGATTTTATCCGGACTATAGATATTCCGGCGCTGATTATTACCGGGGCCAGGGATACTATTTGTGTTCCTCAGGTATCCGAATATATGCGTCAGAGGATTAAACAGTCGGAATTAAAGGTGTTTGATTGCGGACATCTGCCGTTTCTGGATAAACCGGAGGAATTTAATTCTACCATAGATAATTTTATTAAGAAGTTAAAATGATTTCCACTCAAAAGATAAGAGATAATTTTTCCCGCAGCGCGGCGCATTATGAGAAATACGCGGATATCCAGGCTAAGCTGGCTCAAGAACTGCTTGAGGAGATAATCGGCGCAGGATATACAGCGAATGAGGTCCTGGATATTGGATGCGGAACCGGATGGCTATTGGGTGAGCTAAAGAGATTTCTGCCCCAAAGCCGGCTCTGGGGTTTGGATATCAGCCTGGCAATGGCGCGTAAGACAAAAGCAAAGATTGAGGATGTCCTGGCCGCGGATGCCGCCTTTTTGCCGTTTAAAGATAGGGCCTTGGATTTAGTCTTATCCAATGCCGTTTATCAATGGGTGCCGCTCCTGGAGGCGGCTTTTAAAGAGGTTCATAGGATTCTTGAGCCCGGCGGCTGTTTTATGTTTAATTGCTTTGGGGCCAAGACCTTGCGGGAACTGCGCCAGTGTTTTGGGATAGAGGAAACCTTTCTTCCTCAGGCGGATTTTATAAGAGAGGCGTTGGAGAGGGCAGGGTTTTCCTGCCCGGAGTTTAAGGCCAGGGATTGCAGCCGGCATTTTGATAATTTAGCCGATATCTTAAGCTGGCTGAAATATATCGGGGTAAACCGGATTAATCAGCATCAGGGGTTTTTAACCCCGTCCCGGCTGGCTAAGGCCGACCATTTCTACCGCAGTAANNTTTATTTCTTTGTTTGCCACATACTATCAACCATAAACCATAAGCTATTTTTCAATGTCTAAAGCTCTTTTCATTACCGCAACCGATACCGGAGCCGGGAAAACCATTATTTCCTGCGCCATTG
The DNA here is from genome assembly GCA_003510525.1 of Candidatus Omnitrophota bacterium. Taxonomy (GTDB): domain Bacteria; phylum Omnitrophota; class Gorgyraeia; order Gygaellales; family UBA12090; genus UBA12090. The sequence continues at coordinate 8,907 of DOMD01000105.1, read as the reverse complement.
GCCTGGCCTTGCAAAAAAAAGGTATTGATGTTGGATATATGAAACCATTTCAATGCTCCGGCGATGACACGGATTTTGTGATTAAGACCTTAGGTATTCAAGACGATAAAAATTTGGTCAATCCTTATTACGCGAAAGATCCGCTTGCTCCCTATGCCGCCTTTAAAAGGGAAGGAATAAGGATCAATTTAGACAAAGTCTTTTCCGCGTATCATAAGTTAAAAAAAAGACACGAATTCCTTATCATTGAAGGTGTCGGCGGGCTGTTAGTTCCCTTGCGAGAAAATTATCTGGTTGCGGATTTGATCCGGGATTTGGATGTGCCGATAGCTATTGTATCTAGAGCCGGATTAGGGACCATAAATCATACTCTGCTTACTCAAAGATATGCTCTGGATTATGGAATTAAGGTAAGAGGAGTAATCATTAATAATTATTCAGGAAAGACTGCCGCGGAAAAGACCAATCCCGATGTCTTGAGAGGATTTCTGGATGTGCCTATTTTAGGAGTAGTTGCCCGGTTGAAAAATATTAAGTCCAAAGACGGCTTGAGGATGTTGGCGAAAACAGCCGGGGAGAATATAGATTTAAAAGCTTTGCTGAAAACAGAAAAGCCACTTACCCGGCAGTTGATTAAGCGGGATAAGGATTTTATCTGGCATCCTTTTACTCAGATGCGGGATTGGCTTAAGGANNGGCAAATGGTATTTAGACGGAGTCTCCAGCCTTTGGGTGAATGTCCACGGCCACCGCAAAAAAGAAATAGACGCGGCAATTAAACGGCAATTAAATAAGGTTGCTCATTCCACCCTGCTGGGTTTAGGCAATGTCCCGTCAATAGAATTAGCCAAAGAGCTTATCGCTATTGCCCCCCCAGGCCTGGCCAAGGTCTTTTATTCCGACAGCGGCTCCAGCGCGGTGGAGATTGCCCTGAAGATGGCTTATCAGTATTGGCAATATCTGGATAAGGCCAAAACAAGATTTATTCATTTGGAGAACGCCTATCACGGAGATACCATAGGTTCGGTGAGTGTGGGCGGGATGGATTTGTTTCATAAGACCTACAAGGGCCTGCTTTTTGAGAGCTATAAAGCGGATTCGCCATATTGTTACCGTTGTCCTAAAGGTAAAAATTATCCTGGGTGTAATTTTGAGTGTCTGGATAGGCTAAGAGATGTTTTAAGACAACATCATTCTTCAACTGCCGCGCTTATCGTTGAGCCTTTAGTCCAGGCCGCCGGCGGTATCATTGTTTGGCCAGAAGGCATATATAGGAAGATGCGCGAGCTTTGCCATAAGCATAATGTGCTTTTGATTGCCGATGAGGTGGCCGTAGGTTTTGGGAGGACTGGCCATATGTTTGCCTCTGAGGCTGAAGGCGTAACGCCGGATATCTTGTGCTTAGCCAAGGGGATTACCGGGGGGTATCTGCCTTTAGCCGCCACCCTGACTACCCAGAAGATATTTGATGCCTTTTCGGGAGAGTATAAGGAACAAAAAACATTCTTTCATGGCCATACCTATACCGGTAATCCTTTGGCCTGTGCCGCCGCCTTAGCTAATTTAGGGCTTTTTAAAAAAGAAAAAACCCTCCAAAAACTTCAGCCGAAGATTAAATTTTTAGGAAAAGAATTAGAGAAGTTTAAGAAATTGAAGCATATCGGAGACATCCGCCAGAAGGGTTTTATGGTTGGAATTGAGTTGGTAAAAAATAAGGAAACCAAAGAGCCGTATCCCTGGGAAGAAAGGATTGGGATAAAGGTTTGCCAAAAGGCCAGGGAATATGGGGTCATCCTGCGCCCCTTAGGCAATGTCATTGTCCTTATGCCGCCATTATCAATCAGCCAAGAGGAATTAAAACAGCTTTTGGATGCTGCATATAAGGCGATTAGCGAAATTACAGGTTAATGCTTATGCTTCAGCTTATTTATGATGAAAGAGGTGGTGTGCTTTATCGTCGCTGGCAGGCGCAGGAGCCAAAGGCGGTTTTGTTATTGGTCCATGGTCTTGGAGCGCATACCGGGCGCTGGGAATCATTAGGAGATTTTTTTCAGAAGAACAATATTTCTTCCTATGCCCTGGAACTTAAGGGTTTTGGCCGAACGCAAGGAGAAAGAGGGGATGTGGATAGTCTGGATACCTACTTTCAGGATATTCGCTCCCTCTATGATATAATCAGACAGGAAAACCCGGATAAAAAAATCTTTCTCCTGGGCGAGAGCATGGGGGCATTGATTTGTTTTTTATTTGCCGTTTCAGCCCCGCGGCTTTTTTCCGGCTTAATCTGTATCAGCCCGGCCTTTGCCGGTAAGCTGCATTTTAACCTTTGGACATATCTGAATATAGGGCTGGCCTTGATTTTTAATCCTAAAAGGCATTTCCCGGTGCCGATCACTCCCCGGATGTGCACCCAGGATACTGAATATCAAAAGATAATTGATGTTGACCCTCTGGATAAACATACCGCCACAGCCCGGCTTTACTGGAATATCATTAAAGCCCAGCAAAGAGTAAAATCTTTGACCGATAAAATTATCCCGCCGCTATTGGCTATCACCGCGGGAGAAGATACGGTAGTGGATTCTCTATCTACGCGCAAAATTTTCAACAGCTTAAGAATTAAAGACAAAGAGATTATCAATTATGCCGGCATGCGCCATGCCCTTTCCGTTGATTTAGGAAAGGAAAAGGTTTTTGGAGATATTTTACGCTGGTTAGAGAAAATAATGAGAGGATCGCTATGAAAAAATGTCCTTATTGCGCTGAAGAGATACAGGATGAGGCCCTTAAATGCAAGCACTGCGGAGAGTTCCTGGAGAAGAAAGAAAAGGAGAAGTGGTATCTTAAGACTAATATATTGATAATCGCCTTTCTCTGTGGAGGGCCTTTGGCTTTGCCGCTTCTCTGGCTGAACCCCCGTTTCAGCCGCAATAAAAAGATCGTGATAACCGTTATCGTCCTTATCCTGAGTTATTATCTGGGAATGGTAACTATAAATTCCCTGCGTTCCATATCTGTGTATTATAAAACCCTGCTTAATAGCATATAGGTGATGAGTGGATTCCAAACCCGCATTGGAAAGATTCCAATGCGGGTTTGGAATCGAACAGTGAGGGTTAAATGGAATATATTTTATCCATAGATCAGGGGACTACCGGCAGCCGGGCAGTAGTTTATGATAAGAAAGGCAGGTCAGTTGCCGGAGCTTATCAGGAATTCCGGCAATATTTTCCCCGGCCCGGCTGGGTGGAGCATAACCCGGATGAGATCTGGCAGAGCGTAAATAGTTCTATACAGAAAGTGTTGAAAGAAGTTTCCGCGAGTTCCATTGTTGCCATCGGGATTACCAATCAGCGCGAGACCACGCTTATCTGGGATAAACAAACCGGCAAGCCTATTCACAACGCCATTGTCTGGCAGTGCCGCCGGACAGCAGAGCGCTGTAATCGGCTTAAGAAAATAAAAGGCGAGGCCGAATTCTTCAGGAAACGCACCGGCTTGCCTATTGACGCCTACTTTTCGGCCACCAAGATTGAATGGCTGTTTAAGAATATTCCCGGGGCTTTAGCTAAGGCAAGGGCAGGAAAACTTTTATTCGGCACTACCGACACCTGGGTGTTGTGGAAATTAACCGGCGGGAAGGCGCACGCCACAGATTACACCAATGCCTCCCGGACCATGCTTTTTAACATTGAAAAGTTAAGCTGGGATGATAATATTTTAAAGAAATTCAGGATACCGAAAACGATATTGCCGCCCGTCAAGAGTTCATCCGGGGCCTTTGGAAAGACGGCAAAAATCGGCGCTTTACCCGCGGGAATCCCTATCACCGGTATCGCCGGGGATCAGCAGGCCGCGCTTTTCGGCCAATCCGGGTTCTTACCGGGGAGTATCAAGAATACTTACGGGACAGGGTGTTTTATTCTGCTTAATGCCGGAAAGAAACGCCCGGTGTCAAGATATGGCCTGATTACCACCCTGGGCTGCGGCAAGGTTGGAGAGCCGGTTTATCTCTTGGAAGGAGCGGTGTTTATTGCCGGAGCGGCTATCCAGTGGTTGAGGGATGGGCTGAAGATATTGGACCGGGCCGCGGATTCAGAGAAGATGTCCTGGTCCTTAAAAGACAATGCCGGGGTTTATTTTGTCCCGGCCTTTGTGGGCTTAGGCGCGCCTTACTGGGACCCCGGTGCCCGAGGCGCGATATTTGGGATTACCCGGGGGACTACCAGAGAGCATCTGGCCCGGGCGGCGCTGGAGGCAATGTGCTATCAGACCAAGGATGTGCTGGCGGCGATGGAAAAGGACACCGGCTTAAAGATAAAGGATCTAAAGGTTGACGGAGGGGCCGTAGCCAATAATTTCTTGTGCCAATTCCAGGCTGATATTCTAGACATCAATGTTATCCGGCCCAAGGTCATCGAAACTACCTCTTTAGGCGCCGCCTATCTGGCCGGCCTGGCAATCGGTTATTGGAAGGACACGGATGAAATCCGCGAATGTTGGAGCATAGGCCGCAAGTTCCTTCCCCTAATGCCTAAAGTCANNAGAAGACGCTTTATGTAACCAATTGCCTGACATTGGGTTACAAAACAACTCCTTTCATTGCTATTATAGCAGATTGAGGGTTGCATTAGTTACTTGAACCCAAGTAGTTGTTTCATAACTCATTGAGCGCTATGAGGTTAGATAAAGCGTCTTGAAATCCTTGAAATCTACTATGATTGATGTTCTGATAATTGGGGCTGGGGTGGTGGGGGCATCTATTGCCAGGGAGTTGTCCCGGTATAAGCTTTCTATCGCTGTCTTAGAGAAAGAAGAAGAGCCGGCGTTCGGGGTCTCTAAGTCTAATAGCGGGATAATTCATCCCGGGACCCAGAACCCGGCGGGTTCGCTTAAGGGGAGATTATGCCTGGAGGGGAATACTTTGATTCGCCGGATTTCAGGAGAGCTGGGCCTGGATTTTAAAGAAGTGGGAGAGCTGATTGTTGCTTTTACTGAAGATGAGATACAGCGGCTCTTAACGATAAAAAGCGAGGCTGAAACCTTGGGAGTGCCGGAGTTGAAGATGGTGGATAAAGCCTGGCTAAGAGCTAATGAGCCTAATCTTAATCCCGAGGTCATTGCCGCGCTTTACGCCCCCGGCGCCGGGGTTATCAGCCCTTACCGGTTAGTCTATGCTCTTTGCGAAAACGCGCTTAAAAACGGGGTGAAGTTTTACACCCAAACCAGGGTGGAGAATATTATCTTCACCAATCCGGGTTTTGAGATTCAGACTTTAAAGGGCGTGTTTAAGGCTAGGTATGTTATCAACGCCGCCGGTTTATATGCCGATGAAATATCCGCTATGGTTGGCGTCAATGATTTTAGGATAAGGCCGCGTAAAGGCCAGGAATTTATCCTGGATAAAAAGAAAGAAAACCTGACTAATCACTTAATTTTCCCCCTGCCCTCCAAAGTCTCAAAAGGGATACTGGTAATCAAGACCGCGGACGGTAATCCGATGATCGGCCCCAGCGCCGAAGAGGTGGAAGATAAGGAAGATTCCTCCACCACCGAGGAGGGCTTAAAAAAAGTATTTGAAGGGGCAAAGAAGCTGGTTCCTTCAATAAGCCAGGATGACATTATTGCCTATTTTTCCGGTCTTAGGCTGGCGGCGGCTTTGGCTATAGGAAGCCAAACCACGGCCCTCTGGCCAGCCGGGGATGATTTTATTATTCGTTATGAAGATAAAGCGCCGGGATTTATTAATGTGGCCGGGATTCAATCCCCCGGCCTGACCGCGGCCCCGGCTATTGCCAAGATGGTGTGTGGGATTTTAGAGGAAAAAGGCCTGGGATTAGAAAAGAAAGAGGATTTTATCTGTGAGCGCGAAAAACCAATTCATCTGTTTAATATTCCTTTATCCGAGACTGAAGAGTTGATTAAAAAGAATGCAAGTTATGGCGATATTGTCTGCAGGTGCGAGATGGTTTCAGCCAAAGAGGTGGAGGATGCTATAAGCGCCGGGGCGCGCACTATGGATGGGATAAAATTCAGGACTCGCGCGCAGAGCGGCAGATGCCACGGTAGTTTCTGTACTACGCGCCTGATGAAGATTTTGTCAGAAGAAACAAAAACTCCTTTAACCGCGATTACCAAAAGAGGCAAGGGATCGGAGATTGTGAAGGGAGAAAGAACGATTGATTGAACGGGATTTAGTGATAGTGGGAGCGGGGCCGGCGGGGATGGCGGCGGCAATCTCGGCTTATGACAGCGGGGTGCGGGATATTTTGCTCCTTGAAAGGGACCAGTATCTGGGCGGGATACTCAATCAGTGCATACACACCGGCTTTGGTTTGAGTTATTTTAAGAAAAATCTCACTGGGCCGGAATATGCCCATAGGTTTATTGAAAAAGTCCAGGCGATAGACAATATCGAGGTCCGCCTTAAGTCTTTCGCGGTTAAATTAACTAAAGAAAAGGAACTTACCTTTATTAAGCCGGGTGAGCTTAAGGAGATAAAGGCTAAGGCCTTGATTATGGCCACCGGCGCCCGGGAAAGGACTCGCGAGATGATTCATATTCCCGGGGATAGGCCCAGCGGGATATTCTCGGCGGGATTGGCCCAGAAACTGATTAATATCGAAGGTTTATTGCCGGGTGAAGAAGTAGTGATTGTGGGCTCCGGGGATATCGGTTTGATTATGGCCCGTAGGTTTATATTAGAGGGGGCTAAGGTTAAGGCGGTGATAGAAATCCAGAAGCAAAGCCGGGGCCTGGCCAGGAATGTGGTCCAATGCCTTGAGGATTTCAAGATCCCTTTTTATTTGAGCCATAAAGTGGCCAGGATTTACGGAAAAAAGCGGGTGGAGAAAGTGGATGTGGTCGAGGTGGATGAGGATTTGAAGGCTATCCAGGGTTCGGATTTTTCCTTAGAGTGCGATACTATCTTGATTTCCGCGGGGCTAATTTCCGAGAACGAGCTTTTGGAATCTGCCGGCATAAAGGCCGGGAATATCTCAATCCCCGGATTATTTGTCTGCGGCAATGCCTATAAAATATACGACCTGGCGGATTCAGTCAGCCGGGATGCTTTGTTGGCGGGTAAACAAGCGGCGGAATATCTCAAGGGTTTAGGATGAACAAGGATTTGATTTGTATTGAATGTCCAAGGAGCTGCGTTTTAAAGGTATGTATTGAAAGCTGCCGGGTGGTTAAGGTGGAGGGTGAAAAATGCCCTAAAGGCAAAGACTACGCTGTTTCCGAGGTGGAAAATCCGCGAAGGATTTTTACTTCTACGGTTAGCTCCCGCGGATTGGTTTTAAAAATGATCCCAGTAAGGACGGATAAGCCTATCCCTAAGGATAGAGTTTTAGAGGCCGCGGGGGAAATAAGAAAGATTAAGCTGGATAGGCCGGTCAAGGTTGGCGAGGTTATTACCGCGAATCTTTTGGGTTTAGGGGTAAATGTTATTGCAACCAGGGATTGCGTATGAAGGTAAAAGTAGTGGTAGCGATGTCCGGGGGGGTGGATTCATCAGCCGCCGCCGGGATTCTGCAAAAACAGGGTTATGAGGTTATCGGGATTACTATGTGCTTTGGTTTCAAAGAGGCCGGTAAAAAAAAGCCCTCCTGCTGTGGAATTGAAGGCATTGAGGATGCCCGGCGGGTGGCCCGGGCCTTAGGCATTAAACACTATGTTTTAAACTTTGATCAGGTTCTGCAAGAGAAGGTAATTAAGAATTTTATCAGCGAGTATCTTTCCGGAAGGACTCCTAATCCTTGCGTGCGCTGTAATGAATATNNTTGCTTAAGAAGGGAAAGGATAAATATAAGGATCAGTCGTATTTTTTGTATCGTCTAAAACAAGAACAGCTTAAGCACATACTCTTTCCTTTGGGGGATTATACTAAGACCCAAGTCAGAAAAATAGCGGCGGAATTCGACCTGCCGGTTAAGGATAAGCCCGGCAGTCAGGAAATCTGTTTTATTCCGGATGATGATTATCGGATTTTTTTAAGCCAGGCCTTAAGGAGCAAAGGGCTTAAGATAAGGCCGGGGCCGATTGTGGATTCTTCGGGCAAAGCTTTAGGCGAACACAAAGGCATCCCTTTTTATACTATAGGGCAGAGGGAAGGGCTGGGGATTGCCGCGGGTTATCCCATATATATTATCCGCATGGATTCCCGAAAGAATACTATTGTGGTGGGGAAAAAGGAGGAGGTTTTTTCTTCCGGCTTGGTTGCCGGTGATTTGAGTTTTACTAATGAAGCGGTAAAAAGAGAAGTTGCCTTGAGGGTAAAGATAAGATATAATCATCCAGAAGTTTCTTCTAAAATTACCCCTCTGGACGGCGGAAAGGTTAAGGTCATTTTTTCTAAACTCCAGTTCGCGGTTACTCCGGGGCAGTCAGCCGTATTTTACCGCGGAAATACGGTGGTTGGCGGCGGGATTATTGAAAGCGGACTTTAAAGATGCAGAAGATAGTTGAAGAAATCCAGAGATTAAAAAAGGAAAGGCGCGCGGTGATAGTTGCCCATAACTATCAGCTTCCCGAGGTGCAGGATATCGCGGATTTCCGGGGGGATTCCCTGGAATTAAGCCGGATGGCGGCTAAGTCCGAGGCCAAGGTAATTGTTTTTTGCGGAGTTTATTTTATGGCGGAAACCGCTTCGATATTATCCCCGGATAAGACCGTGATTATGCCGGACCTCGCGGCTGGATGCCCTCTGGCCAATATGATTAGCGCCGAGGATTTAAGGGAATTAAAAAGCCGCCACCCCAAAGCGGTTTCTGTGGGCTATGTAAATACTTCCGCTGAGGTCAAGGCGGAGCTTGATTATTGCTGTACCTCGAGTAACGCGGTAAAAGTGATTTCCAGCCTAAAAGACGCCGAGGAGATAATTTTTATCCCGGATAAATACCTGGC
>DOMD01000189.1 GCA_003510525.1 Candidatus Omnitrophota bacterium | reverse complement strand
AACTATTGCAAAATGTCTAAAAATGTCATTCCCGCGGAAGCGGGAATCCATAAAATCAATATGTTTGGATTGCCCGGTCACCCTCGCGAAAGCGGGGGCGGGCAATGACAAAAATGGAGTTTCGCAACATCAATAAACAATGAGCTACTTTAAAATATTGGGGTTTGAGAAAGAACCGTTTTCTACCAGCCCGGACCCGGAGTTTTTTTACCTTTCTAAAGAACACGAGATAGCCTTGTCTAATACCCTTATTGAACTCAGGCTCAAGAGGGGGTTATCGGTTATTCTGGGGGATATCGGAACCGGCAAGACCAGCCTTTCCCGTAAGCTCATTCAGGAGCTTAAGCAAAGGGATGATTTTATTTTCCATATGGTTTTAGACCCGACCTTTGAGAACGATCAGCAGTTTCTTTTCTCCCTGGCCAAAAACTTTGAGATAAATTTGGTAAAAAACAACGCGGCCTTGCCTTCTATAGCTGACCTTAGGGAGGGCCTGGAGCGCTTCCTGTTTCAAAAAGGAGTAGGCGAGGCCAAGACTGTTACTATAATCGTGGATGAGGCCCAGAAGCTAAGCGAGGGATCCTTGGAGGTTTTAAGGGTCCTGCTTAATTACGAAACCAATGAGTTTAAGCTTCTGCAGTTAGTTCTTCTGGGCCAGTTAGAGCTTCATTCCAAGGTAATGAATATCCCCAATTTCTTTGACCGGATAAGTTTCAAATACACCTTAAATCCGTTGGATTTTGCCGAGGCCAAAGAGATGATTGAATTTCGCATCGCTCAAGCCGGATATAAAGCCGGCATGCATTTATTCTTAGATGACGGTATTCGGGAGATTTATCAGCACGCTAAGGGCTATCCCCGCCAGATAACCATGCTTTGCCATAAGGCCCTAAAAACCCTGGTTTTAAAAAATAGATTTGCCGTGGATGCCAAACTGGTCCGGGAGTTAGCCGATGAAGAAATAAAATCCGGCTGGCACAGAAGAGACCCTTTATTAGAAAGAAGCAGTATAAATGTTTAGATTAAGAAATACCAGGGCCGGAGTGGATACTAAGTTTATTTTGATTGCCGGATTCTGCCTTTTGGCGGTATTGGGGGTTTTTCTTCTGGTTGGCCGTCAGGAAAAATACGCTCTCAGCCGCCAGCTTGATGAGGCGTTGAAAAAGAAAGATACTATGGANNCCTAAGCCTGAATTTGAGCCTGAGTTTGAACCTGAACCTAAGAAGGCCAGGGAATCTCTACCGGAATCAAAATCTAAAAAGACAGCCGGCCGTAATCCTTCCTTGGATTTGGTAAAGTCAAATAGCGCCCAAAAAGGCCTGAATCGGCTCAAAGATTATGTAAAAAATTTAGAGGCGGATAATGTTTCCTTAAAAGACAGGGTTGTTCAATTAAATACCCAGCTTGATTCTAAAGATGTTGAGCTTCTTAAGTTAAATAGTGAGAATGCCAAACTTTCCCTGGGGCTGGATAGCGCCATTAAGGCCAATAATGAACTAAAGAAAAATCTTGAGGCGGATATTCAATTGTTGAGCAATCTCAAAAGTCAGCTTTTTCAGAGAGAATCCGAGGCGGCGGATTTTAATAAGATTAAGGTTGTATTAGAAAAGCAGGTTAGCGAGCTGAGCAACAAGCTTTCTTCTCTTACCACTGTTGGTTCGCAATTGGAGAAGCAGGCGCTTCAGTATCGAGAGGACAGGCTTTTATTGGAAAGAGAAATAAGCAGGTTGAAGGAGGAATTAAGCGCTAAGACCAGCTTTGCTGAGCCGTTAACCAAGAAGATAAACGAATTAACCGTTTCCTTAAATACCAGAGACTCAGAGCTGGCTAATCTTACCAAAGAACTTCTTCAGGTAAAAGAAGCTAAGGCCTCTATAGAGGCTGAGTTAAATCAGCTGAAGTTAGTCAACGCCGGCCGCCAGGAGCAGGCTACTCAGTTGAGTTTAAGAATCAATGAGTCCAAGGCTTCTTATGAAAACCTGAAAGATACCACCAGCCAGCTTTCCAGCATTTTAAATAAAAAAGAATTGGAATTAACCGAAAGGCAGATTGAACTGCGCTCCCTGAGAGATAATTTTGATAAGCTCACCCAGGAGAAATCCGCTTTGGATAACAGCCTGAAGGATAAAGAAAAAACAATATCCGACTTAAGCGCTTCCGTAGCCAGACTGCAATCTAAGCTGGTGAGCCTGGAGGAGGAATTAGCCGCGCCCAAGAAGCTTCAGACCAAGACCGTGGAACAGCTTAACGAGCTTACCTCGGTAAGCAATTTTTTACAGGATAAGCTTACCGGAATTTCCAAAGAATTAGGCACGCTTAATACTCAGGCGGAGCAGGACAGGATAAAGGCGCTTGAGTTGAAGAAGAGGGTTGAAGTGATGCTGGATGTGGAGAAGGAAGGATATGGCGAAGCCTCAATCAAAGAAGAGCGTTTTTAGAAAATGGCACTTGAGAAGTCTCCCAGCCCGGAACGGCAGTTATTAAAACTTATTGAAGAGCCCCAGGCCAGAGGCTCACTCCAGGCGGCGGCAGTCAAGCATCAGGGTTTGAGTCTTTTTTCCTTTGGTGCCTGGTCAGGGAGGTTTTCCTTTTTTAAGCGGGGATTTAACAGCTCGCTTAAGGATATAAAACAGCGCCGTTTAGACACCAGGGCCATAAACGGTATTTTAGGTTTNNCAGGAAAGGCTTCTTTAGATTCCCAGGAAGTATCTTCTTTGAAAAGGACATCCGCTTATTATTTAGACAAGATATCCGGAAGGGATATCTTTAAGATGGGCCCAAGAAAGGCCCCGGTTTCCAATGAACCGGTGAAGGTGGTTAACCAGGAGGCAGTTAACGCGGCGCAAAACTATAAATTGGTGGGCATTTCCTGGTCGAATGACCCGGACGCGATGATTGAGGATACCGCGGCCAAGAAGACTTTTTTTGTCAAGAGAGGGCAGATGGTGGGGGAATTTAAGGTGCAGGCGATATCCAGAGACAAAGTGATACTAAGCTATGGACAGGAAGAGATTGAATTAAAATGATACCGCGAAAACGCGAAAATATTTACAGTCTGGCTTTTAGGCCGCGAAATACGCGAAAAATGTTATTCTGCGCCTTGGCGGTATTTTCGCGCCTTGGCGGTGTAAACTTCGCGGCTGAGGAAAAAACGGTTCAGCTGGCCCAGGCTCCGGTATTTCCGGTCCAGAATCAGCTCTCTACTCTCTCAACATTGATGCAAGGAAAGATTACCTTGGATTTGCGCAATATCGAGGCGGTTGACGCCTTAAAATTCCTGGCTATGAAAACCGGGATGAATATCGTGGTAACCAAGAGCGTTACAGGGAGGGTAAGCCTGACGGTTCAGGATGCCATAATAAAAGATATTTTTGATATTATGCTTCGCTTGAATAGCCTGGCCTATGATAAGACCGGCGAGATTTATAATGTAATGACTGAAACCGAATATAAGGCCCTTTACGGAAAGAAGTTTTCCGACTCCCGCCAGGTAAAGATATTCCGCCTTAATTACGCCATACCCGAGCAGGCCTTTAATCTTTTGGATGCCTTAAAGAGCGAAATCGGCAGGCTCCTGGTGGATACCGAATCCGGCACGGTAATGGTTATGGATATTCCGGATAAGATAAACGAGGCCCAGCACATACTGGAAACCTTAGAGCAGAAGGCCAGCATTAAGATATTTAACCTGAAATACGCCAAGGCCAAGGATGTGGAAGACCAGCTTAAGGAGCAGTTGGATATAAAAAAGGCCGGCACAATCAAGGCGGATGAGCGCACCAACCAGGTGATTGTGCAAACCCTTCCGGAAAGGATGGAAAGCATTGGAGAGCTTATCCGGGGCTTAGATAAAAAAACCAAGGCGGTTATGGTAGATACCAAGATTATAAAATTAAAATACAGAAATCAGTTAGACAGCGGAATTGAGTGGGAAGGGATTTTTAATTTAGCCAAGCAGGCCGGAATTAATTACATAGGGTCATATCCTTTTAGCGTTATTCAGAAAGCCACCAACCCCTGGCA